>CAYPHL010000001.1:0-72894 GCA_964410385.1 uncultured Rikenellaceae bacterium
GTGGCAATAAACTCAGGACTATCATCGATAACATCGCCTTCCTGAAGCAACCTGCCCGTAATTATATAGTTGTTATTACTGGTGATATTGTCGACAATGCCAATGAAACCAGTCAGACAGATGAAGCCACAGAATCCATTAACCTGCTTGAAAAGCTTGGATATACTGTACTGCCGGTACCCGGAAACCATGACTATGGAACAGGCACAAGAGGGGACGGGAGATTTGTTGAGATTTTTAAGGAAAGGTTTTATAAAAATACCGGTATAACCTACCCTAAGGTTGATATTATTGAGGGGGTTGTATTCATAGGTCTGGATTCGACAGCCGAAGAGCTGCACTGGTATGACCGTTTCCTTTCGGAAGGAGAACTGGGGAAAGAACAGCTGGAGAGGCTTGGGAAGATAATAAATGATCCTGATCTGAACAGGCTCAAGAAAGTCGTTTACCTGCACCATCATCCTTTTGATTTCAAGCCGGGAATGCAGCTTCGCGACAGTGATGAATTAAAAAAGCTTATTGAAAATAAAATTGATGCACTTCTGTTCGGGCATTACCATGTACAACCTTCAACAGCAGGGAAGATATTCCATGGTGTATGGGGCATACCACGATGCTATAATGGAGGAACATCAACCCATAAGAACGGAAATCCCGGTTTCCAGAGAGTTATCGATCTGTCAAACCCCGATCCCGGAGTTGATTATGACGGGAATTTCATTTAAGCAGGAATCGTCTCCCTGGTATCTCGGAAATTGTAATAACAGGTAAGAATCAGGTAACTAATCATTATAATAAGGGTAAAGAGACTTAATTCTTAAGACACCTGACTGAAAATCCAAACATACGGATCACCTGGTTGGTTGTAACCGGTCCGTGGGTGAAAAGTGCTATATGCCATGCATCATAGGTTCCTTTTGCAACATTACTCCAGAAATATGCTGAGTTGCCAAGATTATTTAGAAAAACTCCGTCATATTCACGTTCTGCCCCGGGAAGAATTGTAAGACCGCTTTCATTTGTTGCATCAGTATTTTCGGTTGTCCAGTGTATATTGCCTCTCTCCTTCATCTTGCCGGCTGCCAAAGAGAATCCTCCAAGATAATTGATCAGAGTTGTCCATTCTGTATCAGAGGGTACATGCCACCCGGCAGGACAAAGCTTGCCGGTATTTACAGTGTACCAATTATACAATCCGCCATAAATATTCTTGTTGTTAACATCATGGTTGAACCAGGAATATGAGGGAGTCTCCAGAATCATCCAGGAGAAATTATCAACTACGTAGGGAATGGCAGCGCCATCATTATATTTAGTGGTTTTGAGATTTTCAGCCATCCAGATCTGGCTGCCAATCTTTAAAGTGGGATAATTATTTCCGTCTCCATCGGTACATGATATAAAATCAAAAGTCAGGGCGGCATTTACTGCAGGAATTGTTGTTAAAACTGTACTGTAGTTTCCTGAGATTGCCGTGAACTTAAAATTATCCCCGGGAGTATATTGCATGACCACCTCCCCGGAAGATCCCTTTGTGGTTGTTCCCTTTTCAGTAAGGACAGAGGTTTCTTCATGTCTTATTTTCACCTCACCGCCGTTCATGCATTCTGAGATCAGCCTGCCGCTGCTTAAATAGTCGCCGGATCTGACAGTTGCAATATAAATTCCGCGTCCGGCACCGTCGATCCTGAAAGAATGTCTTCCCTTATGAAGAAATTTTTCATCACGAAGAATTTCCTTTCCTGAAATATCCACTATAGTTATCTCTACTTTTCCTTCAGCCGGCAGACTGAATTCCATTCTGGAATTTTCCTTCATTGGATTTGGAAAGAATGTAATACGTTTAAATCCATTATCCGGTACATCCCCGATTCCTGTACTTACTGCTGTGAGTCTCAGAATATCAGTTCCGTTCAGTGTCTTTTTCTCGGCTGTAGACAGATTCTCAACGATCACAGAGGTAATAGAAGTACTACCACCAGTGCCTGCAAAGGTGATAAGGATATCTTCCGCGGTAAGGTTGACGCCGGGAATAACAAGCATAAGTATAAGAGTAAAAATAATCCGGTAATTGGTTTTCATAAATTATCTGATTAATCAGGTTGTTAACTTCTTTAAATCAGAAAGTTAATAAAAAAAATTATAACCTCAGCCGGAATAATTAATTATTTTATAGCAAGGATTCAGAGGAGCTTATATTTATTCCTATATATGCCATTATTGAGAGTGTGGAGAATCTCTTTCGGCAGGAAGTTTTAGATAGGATCAGGATATCGGTTCCGTCAGGAGGATAATAATCCGTTCAGGAAATTTACTGCGCGTTTGTCCGTGGCTTCCCTGTCAGAGGGAACTCCATTTTCATCGAAAGCATTCATTACACGTGGTACGGGAAACATTGCAGTCACTGTCCTTATTTTCATTTTCCAGAGTGTGAACTGCAGGGAAGTAAGTACCTGGGAACCTCCGAAGCTGCCGTCCGATACAGTTGAGATCGCAACAGGCTTGTGATGCCATTCATCATATAAAAGATCTATCACATTCTTGAGACTTGCCGGATAACCGCCATTATATTCGGGAGTTACAATTATTATCCCGTCAGCATTCTTAATCTTACCTGCAAATTCCACTGCTGCAGGCAAGGGTTCTTTCTGATACCTGAGCCTTTCATCAAAAACAGGGAAATTATATTTTTTAAGATCCAGTATCTCTGCATGGGCAAGATTGTTACCTTCAAGATATCCCTTAAAATAGAGAGCCACCCTGTGGCTCAGTCTGCCCATCCTTACGCTGGCTGAGATTATTACAATATGTTTCATACAAGTCTGTTAAACGCTAATTGCCCGGAACTCATTGCTCATTACTCATCCACTCACTCCTCAATTTCCACGCAGCGCAGCCACACGTGTAATTATCGACTGCTGATGCTGCTCTTCTGTCGAACCGGGATCTTTCATTTCCCTGAACATTTTACAGGGAAGCTCTGTGCAACCACCACAATTTGTAAATCCTTTCTTATTTACTGAACAATCATAAAGGGGACATATCTTATCAGGCATCATTTCCTTTGCCCAGAAGGGCGACCCCTTAACATCGATACACCCCGAACAGGTTTTACTGAAGAATTCGCAGTCACTGCAAACTAATCCGCATGCCGATAAGATCATTTTCTGAAATTTAAAATTTTACAGAAGTAAAGTTAGGAAAAATCGATTATCAGAATCAACATTAAGAGGAAATAGGATCGTTTTATTAACTTTACATAAACAGATAAAAACTGAAAACCATGTTCTTTAAGCTTTTCTTAATAGCCCTGCCTGTATTTTTTGCAATTGATATCGTATGGCTTGCATTTGTAGCTAAAAAGTTTTATAACAGGCATTTAGATCATCTTATGAGAGCTGACGTTAACTGGTACGCGGCAGGTATTTTTTATATGATATTTCTATGCGGGCTGGTTATTTTTGTTATTTCACCAGCCCTGGAGAAGCGCTCTTTCCTGCATGCCTTAGTGTCTGGAGCCCTTTTCGGGCTGGTTACCTATGCCACTTACGATCTTACAAATCTTGCAACGCTCAAGGACTGGCCAATATTAGTGACAATTGTTGATCTGATATGGGGTATGGTTTTATCAGCATCAGTTTCTGCAATAACATATCTTATTGCTTCGGGCCTCGCCAAATAGTTGAAATATTTAGCTTATCAACGTATTATAATACGTATTAAAAAACGTATTATAATACGTATTATTCAGCAGAGCTCCTGAAATGCCTTCCTGAAGGCGAGGGGCTTTGCGATCTTATGGAAGGTTTCTCTGGTCCCGCCTGAACCTATTATTGTTATGGATCCGTAATTCAGAATACGTCCCATAATTGACTGATCAACATTCACGCTTTCTATCTTGGAAAGATTCATTTCAAATGTTTCCCTGCCAATAATTCCTGTTTTAATTATGATCCTCCTGTTTGTAATTACAAATTCAGAGAACCACCTGTCGAACCAGGCTGCAATTGTAAGTGTAAAAATCGATCTGAGCGTCAGAAATGTCACCCAGTGCAGGCGGGTCTCGAAAGCTACCGATTCCTCCTTGATGAGATGGTTATTTACATAATGGCCCATAAGTATAAAGATAACTGATAAAGGGACAAAAATATACAAACGATTATATTCCGCTTAACAAACAGCCAGACAAAATTAACCGGAAATTGTTCACATGCCAGGTATTACTGCAGAATACCTTTAAATCAAAGCTTAAGCCTGCCTCACGCCTCACGCCTCATGCCATGCACCACTTGCCTCTAACCGCTCATCGCTAGCCGTAAACCGCCAGCCGTAAGCCGCTCGCCGCACGCCGTAAACCGCCAGCCGCTTACATGAACTTCTCCCTCTTCTGAAGATTAAGCAATGCCGTAAGCAGGAATATTATTGATCCTGTAAAAAGTATGATCCTGTTCTTCAGAGTAATAAGAGCCCATGTTGTTTCATTTACATCATACGCGGGATTAAATGGATTGAGAAATACATTCCACTGGCTCTTCCTCAGCGGGTCCTGCAGGATCAGAAAGAAAAGGCCGAAAATCATCATAACAACAGCTGTACCGTTCCCGTTACGGATGACTGTTGATAACATGAAAGCCATCATACCAAGGAAGATCACTGGCATCATTACCTGGACGGTCACTTCAAGAAAATTAAATTTAATTATTAAAATATTTGACAGGAAAGTGAACAGGAGCATTATCATAGTGGCAATTACAAAGATCAGAATGATCCTGACAAGCCAGACCTTATACCTGTAGTCAGGAATACCGAAGAGTATTTCTATCGTCCGTGCATCCTGATCGTTCTGGATCCCGAAGACAGCAGGATAGAAGACCAGTAATATTCCGGAGAAGAGAAATACACCGTACAGGTCTTTCATTCTCGAGACATCATTTGAAAGGACATAAATAACTGATAATCCAAGATAGAAGGCTACTGCTCCGGTAAGGAACCAGATGAATTTATTGGCAAAGATGATCCGGAGATTGTAGAGGATCATTTTTCTGACTAAAGTAAAAAAATTGTATAAATCGTTTATTTTCATTATTTAACCACAAAGGGCACAAAGGTTATCACAAAGGGCACAAAGGTTTCAACATAATTAATTATTCTCAATTTATTCCAGCGTCCCCCCTTCCCTTAGCCTTAAGGGAAGGGGGCAGGTGGAAGGGTTATTTTTCAACACGCGCAAAGGTTTTAATTTGAGTTTATTCCATTATTATCTTTTTTCCTTAGCAGCCACAGGTATGCATCCTCGAGATTCGGAGTGGCGGCTATGGCATTTTCCCATGGCTGTGTTTCAGAAATTACTCTGACCCTCACACTTTCTCCCTCCGACATATGATGGACAACAAGATGCTCTTCAACAAATTTTCCGAAATCATTTGCAGGTATTCTGAACTGCCATACATGCCCTTCTGCTTCCTTTGTCATATCAATAGGTTTTCCGAGATACCTTAATTTTCCTTTATTGAGGACTGCTACCTGGTTGCATGAACTTGAAATATCCTCGATTATATGTGTCGAAAAGATTATAACACGTTCACGGCTTAATTCGACCAGAAGATTCCTGAACCTGATCCTCTCACGCGGATCGAGCCCTGCCGTAGGCTCATCAACTACAAGTATCCTTGGCAGATGAAGGAGGATCTGGGCAATACCCATTCTCTGTTTCATCCCGCCGGAATAGGAACTGATCTTTTCATGTCTTCGTTCCTCCATATGGACAGCTTTCAGAACGTATGTTACACGTTCTTCCCTTGTGGCGGCATCTATAATATTTTTAAGCATCGCCAGATAATGAAGGTACTCATGCGCTGTCATATTTTCATAACTTCCGAATTCCTGAGGAAGATATCCGATCAGACCCTGAAGTTCCTCACGTTTCTTCTGGGTATCGAGGCCATTTATCCAGACCTTGCCATAGCTTTGCTCGAGTATTCCGCAGATGATCCTCATGAGTGTCGTTTTCCCTGCTCCGTTCGGTCCGAGTAAGCCGAACATACCGTTACCGATATTCAGAGAAACACAACTGAGAGCCTTGAACGGTTTCTTCTTCTTACCTATCAGAGGAACTGCAGAAACTATCTTGTATATGGTTTTTCTCAGTCCTTTAAACCGGCCCTCCAGCCTGTATATATCTATGTTCTCACCGGAGAGCATCACCCCGGTCTTATATATGAATAACCCGGTAAACCACAGAAATCCAAGTATCAGTACCACGGCCAGGTTATCCCATTTTATCTGGAAGAAGACCAGGTTTAGCAAGGGGATGATCCAGAAGACAAGGAAATCGATCGGGGGGATCATTTTTTTCAGTAATCCTTTTTCCCCTCTGTTAGTCATACTTATTAGCAGTTCCCTGAAACGGCTCCAGATAGCAGATAGAAAGAACCATGAAGCAATGCTGAACCAGAAGATCCAGAATCCTTTATTCAGATAAAAATAGGTGAAGTAAATCATAAACCCGAAAAGGGGTAGTTGCCAGCTTATCCGTGTCAGATCCTGCCAGCTGGTAATCTTCTTTTCAAGCCCGAGCCTTTCCCTTATCCGTGCACCCGCTTTCCATTCACGTGCCCACCTGTTTTCCCTTTCGTAGATCTTTACAAGACTCTGAACACGGATGTTTATTTCTTCATCGGGAGGAATGACAGTTTCCCTGGCCTTTCTCAGGCTGTTCATTATGAACCAGGCTGATGCCGGGACGATTATTACCGAGAGAATGGTTGTGATAAGCTTCCAGACAAATTTGTCAATCCTTGTATAAATAAGGAATATTAATAAAGCAAATATACCCAGCTGGAGAATTTTATTCTTCCAGTCGAGTGACCTTAACCAATCGAGGGCATTTTCAAGGCCCGAATAGAATGTAGGTATGAATACAAGGGTAAGAAGGGTGCTGAGAGTAAGGCCTCCGATTACTGTTACTGCAAATGAAGCGCCGATAACTGATACAAATTCAGCTTTCCCCATTGCCAGCGGGATCATGGCAATTACAGTTGTCGAAGCAGTGATCAGGATCGGTCTTATCCGGGCTACTCCTGCCATCATAAGCGCTCTTGACCTCCGGTTTCCTCTTTTGCGGAGTATATTTGTATAGTCAATAAGGATGATGCCATTATTTACCACCACACCAAGCAGAATAAGAAAGCCCATCAGGGTATTTGCGTTCAGAAGCGAATTACCGGTGAGAATGAGTGCTATAAGTGAACCCAGGGCAGCAAGGGGAATGCTGAAAAGAAGGACAAACGGCAGTGTGAGTGATTCAAACACGGCAGCAAGTATCATAAAGATCAGAAGAAACGCGATCCCGATGAGCTTATAGAATTCCCTGAACTGATCTTCCTCATGGACCACCTCAACAGCTATGCCGGAGGGAATGGCCAGGCCTGCAATAACCGATTCGATCTCTGAACGGGCTCCATCAAGGAGATCTTTCGATGAGCTTATTTCACTTTTGAAACTGTATGTTACAGTAACCCTCTTTTCCTGGTTTTCACGATGTATATTGCCCATCCCATAAGCGAAGATGATCCCTGCAAGTTCATCCATCTCCATAATCGCACCAGCTGAATTGCTTACTTCAAGGCGTTTCAGGTCATCGATCGATTTATCAGTGTTTTTGTCTTCCAGTGTATCGGCAGATGCATACTTGATAATTATGTCATACCTTTCATTTCCCTGTCTGAATACTGCCCCCGATGAATACTCCCTTCCGAAGGTTGCCAGGGCGGAGGAAAGGTTAATCAGCGAAAAATTATTTCTCGCGATATAATCCATATCGAAATGAAGCTGAACCTCAGGTTTGTTATCCTGAACATTGACACTTATATTATCTATGGATTCCAGCTCGTCGACATTCGTCCTGATGTCGTCGGCAAGGTCTTTCATCTGACCGAAATCCTGTCCTTTTATTATTATGCTTTCCGATTCTCTTCCAATGCCAAGCATCCTCATGAATCCCGAACCCGGATTTACGGTTTCCACACCATCGCCGCTGCTTGTAAATCCTCCGCTGGTTGAAATATTATCCATGCTTATCGCGGCTGAGGAAATATTCTTTGTTTTTTCAAGGATTTCATTTTTTATCTCCGGAAGGCTCTTTTTACTTTCTTTATCCCAATCTTCCTTAAGACTTATTGTTACAGTGGCATTATCCTCACCAATACGGCTGACAATATCCTCTTTTTCAGGGACAGAAGCCAGCCTCGACTCAATTTCAGCTACCACAGCATCTGTTTTTTCAAGAGTTGACCCTGTTGGCATATTTACGCTTAACCTGAAATCAGGCGTCTCTATTTCACTGGAACTGCTGATGCTAAGTGTGAGGCTGATTAGCAGCGCCGCAAAGAAAATGACCAGGGTACCGATAATTGTTGCAGCAGGTTTTTTCATGCTGGCCTTTAGTATGAGGAAGTAGGCCTGAATGAGCCGGTCGTGGATGGACAGCTTTTTAAATATCTGTGCATTCCCGATGGATCTCATTGAAAGTAAATAGTTGGTTGCCATCGGGATGAACATCAAAGCCACGGCTAATGAAACAAATAGTGTGGAAATAATTGACACTCCGATATTTTTCCCTATTATTCTTATAAGGTAACCTGATGTGAAAATGAAGGGCATGAAAACTATAACAGTCGTCAGGGTAGATGCAACAATAGCTCTTATAACCTCTGTTGTCCCCTGTTTTACAGAAGTTTCGGTATCTTTACCCGATCCTGCGAGCCTGTAAATATTTTCAAGGACAACAACGGAATTGTCGACCAGCATTCCGACAGCCAGTGCTATCCCGACTAGGGTCAGGCTGTTGATTGAAATACCGGTGGCATAAAAGAAGTTAAAGGCTGTATAGACTGAGACAGGTATTGAAACAGCAATTATTGAAACAAGCCTGAAATTCCTGAGGAAGAACCATAATATAAGGATTGCCAGAAATCCTCCTGTAATGGCAAGATTGATTATCTGGTTTATATTTTCTTCCATTGTTTCCGCCCCATTATACTGGACAACTATCTCAACACCCTGAGGAGTCATCTCCCTGTTTATTTTATTTATTTCAGAGAGGGCACTATTTGATAGTTTTATAAGGTTAGCCTGGTTGTCATTTACAAGGTTTATTGTAACAGCATCCATTCCGTTAACCCTGCTGAAAGAAGTCTCTTCCCTGACGCCATAAAATATTTCGGCAATATCTCTCAGGAGTACCGGTCCTTCCTGTCTTACAATTATCCTGCCTATATCCCCGACATCTGTATATTCGGATGTAATGTTCACAAAGAACTCGTTGCTCCCGTCTACAACTTTCCCTGCGAAAGTCTTTTCCTTCCCGTTATTATTCAACAGAGTTCTTACCTGACCCATTGTGATACCGTTTGCCTTGCAGGCACGTTCATCAAGCCTTACCTCAATTGAGTTTTCCTGACCGCCATATACCTGGACACCGGCAATACCGTCGATGTTTTCAAGCTTCGGTTTTATTTCCCTGTCGGCAATGTTCCTGATCCTGTCAACACCTCCTTCACCCCTTATCTGAAGTGACATGAACTGATTTATCATCTGGTCGAGATCGATCCTTATCACACTGATCAGGAAATCTTCGGGGATTGAATTCTTTACCACGTCAATCTTCTCCTGGAGCTTGAGGCTGGCATACTTCAGATCGGCCTTCTGCGCATAATAAATTGTTATTACACCGAAATTTGATGTGATGTTTGTTTCGATCTTTTCAATATCGTCAAGAGTCCCGATAGCCCCTTCAAGGGGGATTACCGCCTGGGTCTCTATATAAGCCGGGTCCATTTCAAGTGGAGTTCCTACTCTTACAATAAGTGTCGGCAGCTCGGGATTAGGGATTAATTCGACAGGTAGTTTCTTATAAGAGACATAACCGAGCATTGTGAGCCCGGCGAACAGCATAATTATCAGGATCCTTCTTTTTAGAATAAAGTCCATTTTCTGTCTTATAAGAATTACCCGGGAATGGTCAGAGATTTACTTTTCCCCGTAATATAATTGCTGAAATTAGCGAAGATCCAGTATACACAAGGTATCACAACCATGGTAAGCAGTGTTGATGATACCAGTCCACCTATTACTGCAAGCGCCATGGGGGCTCTGAGAGAAGCGCTTTCACCAATGCCTATTGTCAGAGGCAGAAGTGCGAGGATCGTGGTAAGACTTGTCATTAGTATAGGACGAATCCTCTGTGATCCTCCGAGAACTACAGCTTCCCTAATATCCATTCCTTCCGCCCTCAGCTGGTTGATGCGGTCAATAAGTATAATAGCATTATTGACTGCAATCCCTCCAAGCATGATTATTCCGATATATGCCATCATGTTGAGTGATTGGCCAAGAATTATAAAAGTGAGAACCGTTCCGACACCGGCAAGAGGGATCGTAAGCATTATTATGAAAGGTTGAATTAATGATTCAAACTGTGCGGCAAGTACCATGAATACCAGAACAAGTGAGAGCGTAAGGGCAAAGGTGAGGTTGGACATGGAATCGCGTCGTTTCAGTTCTTCTCCTGTATACTCCATTTTGTAATCCACCGGAAGTGCTATCTTCTTCAGAGAGGCATCGGAGTACTTTATTACCTTGTCAAAGGCCAGGGCGGGACTGACCATTGCGTAGATATAACAGGTTCTTGACTGATTCCTGCGGGTAATCTCCCGTGGACTGACAACAGTCTTTATTTCAGCCAGTTCGCTTAAAGGGACCTTTACATTGCCCGCAGTTATCATCAGGTCGTGAAGTTGATTGATTGAAACATCTCCCAGTTTAATTGTAATGTCCTTAAGCTCTCCATCCTTTTCGAAATTTCCCGCTGATGATCCTTCAAGATAGCTTTTTACCTGGTTAATAACACTTTCTACCGAAACATTGTATAAGCTTGTCTTAAAGCGGTCGACTGCAACTTCTACTTCCGGTGTCCCTTCATCGATTGATGTTGATAAATTATATAAGCCGGGATTTTTCTCCAGGATCAGTCTGGCTTCATTGATTATTCTTTCAAGTTCTTCATAATCTTCACCGGAGATTTCAAGTGCAAAAGGCGATTCTGAGGTTCCCAGGACACTCTGAAGCGCTGTCTCATCTCTTGTGAATGACACTTCCAGTCCGGGGACTGATTTCAGGTATGTATCAACCAGTGTGATTGCACTTTCTGTTTCCCGGGCATATTCTTCCTTTAAGATAACTTTCAGGGATGCACTGTTCTCACCCCTGACCGTCGTTGTCTGGTTTAGGGCGGAAGACTTGTCTTCCCCTGCCTGAGTGTAAATCAGTTCAATCTTATCTCCAAGAAGCCCTCTTATAATTCCTTCAGCAGCTGATGCAGTTGTATAAGTTCTGTCAAGACTTGTTCCTTCAGGCAGAGAAAGGCCCACGGTGAACTGGGCCGACTCTGCCCTTGGCATGAATTCGCTTCCCAGCCGGGGGATCAGCAAAGCAGTTCCGGCCATCAGCAATACAGACAGTATGACTACCAGATAACGTTTTTCGATTATTCTCCTGAGAACATTTGTGTACCATGTGAACTTCAGAGGCGCACTGATCCTTCTTTCCCTGGTTTTTTTCGAAAAGAAAGTTGATACAAGCATCGGTATCACCAGCATAGCAACGAAAAGGGATGATATAAGTGCGAAAGCCACTGTCCACGCCTGGTCCCTGAACATTTCTCCTGATGCACCATGAAGGTAAACAATAGGCAGAAAGACAACTATTGTCGTAATAGTTGAGGCTGTAATCGCTCCCCCTACCTGCCCGGTCCCGGTTATAACAGCTTCTTTCAGGGGCATCCCGTCTTCATGGTTCCTGGTTATGTTCTCAAGAACAACAATGGCATTGTCGACAAGCATACCGGCTCCCAGAGCAAGACCTCCCAGCGTCATAATGTTAAGTGAAAGATCTCCGAAATACATCAGATTAAATGTAGCAATTACCGAAACCGGTATTGCCACACTTATTACAAGTGTTGTTCCTATCCTGCGGAGGAAAATATAAAGCACCAGCACAGCAAGAAAGATCCCCAGGAGAAGGGTGTTCTTTACTTCTCCAATTGAGTTATTAATAAAAGTACCCTGATCGGCAACCTTAATGAATTCATAACCTGGTAATGCCCTTCCAAGAGCATCAATTGCCTCATCAAGGCTCTTAACGGCATCTACAGTATTGTATTTCGGTTCCTTGTAAACAGACAGACCGATACACCTTTCGCCGTTTATTGTTACAATGTTCTCGGCATCCTTATTTGCAAATCCAACTTTCGCTATATCCCTTAAATAAACAGGTACACGGGTTGAGGCTGAGGTTGAGGTTGAGGCTGAGGCTGAGGTTGAGGCGGATTGTCTGAAGCCTACAATAATGTTTTCAAGATCCCTCAGGTCTTCAAGTACACTTACACCCTTGACAACGTACTTGGTCCCCATTTCAACTATGGAACCGCCCGACACATTTCTGTTATAATTACTTATCTGTGCGGCAATACCGTCAGGGGTAAGCCCGAATGATTCCAGAAGGTAATCGCTCGTCTCAATAACTACTTCACTTTCTTCTTTTCCTGTGATCCTCACGTCAGCTACTCCCTCTATCCTTATAATCTCATTACGGATATAATTTTCAGCAACTTTCCTCAGTTCATCCATATCAGAAATCTGGTCGTTCTTTAATCCGACGATCATCACAGGGGATGCATTCGGATCATACTGTGAAATTGTAAAATCTTCGAGGTCTGAATTCTGGCTGAATGAGTTAAGTTCTTTCTGAAGATCGAGGAAAGCTTCGTCCATATCCTTGTTCCAGTTATATTCAACAGTTATTGTTGCGGAACCGGCCTTTGACACTGAGGAGACCTGAATCACATCACTCTGCCTCATTGCAAGTGATTCTATCTGATCGACATAGTTTTTTTCTATTTCTTCAGGAGGTTTTTCACCGGATGAAAGCTCGATATATATTTTCGGATTATTCAGATCGGGAAAAAGATCTGTTCCCAGTTTACCAAATGAGATAAATCCGAGAAGAACGATCCCCAGGACCAGCATTAGTACTGTAACAGGGTATTTTACGGCAAATCTTGCAATAGCATTCATGGAGGCTAAATAATGATTTTAACCTTTGATCTGTTGCTCAGGGTTTCAAAGCCTCCGGTAACTACCCGTTCGTTCTTTTCCAGCCCTCTGATGATCTCCACATCAGTCAGGTTTTCAAGTCCTGTTTCAACTATCCTTTCTACAGCAATACCACGGTCAATGACAAATACCGTTTTTCCTCTCTGTCTTGACAGGATTATGTTTTTCGGGATCACAATAACGGAATCCTTTCTCCGGGTAACAATATCTGCTTTGACAAACATCCCCGGGCGGAGCAGGAAACCGGCATTATCTATATTAATTGTTCCCTTGAAAGTACGTGTATCTGCATCTATTGCCGGAGATAGCTGTGTGATCGCACCTGCTATGGTATCTCCCTGAATTGTATAATTAGTAAGCCTGACCTCCTGTCCGGGTTTTATTACAGATATATATTTTTCGGGAAGCCTGACATCCATATACATCGTTCTGTAATCCATAATTTTAGCTATAGTTACACCGGAAGCTATTTCGGTCCCCTGTGTATAGTAAGGCAGATCCACAATAACACCTTCGATGGGAGAGATCACCCTTGTTTTCTGGAGCTTGAGCTTTGAGTTAATAACTGTTGTTTTGGCATTCTCGTAATTGATACCTGCAGTTTTAAGTTCTTTCAGGGTCACACCTCCTTTTTCATAAAGGGATTCCTGTTTTCTGAGCTCGGTTTCCATAAGTTCCAGGTTCAGCTGATTTGTTTCCATCTGGACTGAGTTTACATACTCCTCATCCTCCAGCCTTGCAATAATGGCCCCGGTCCTGACCCTGTCGCCAAGCTGCCATAACCTGCCGGTCTGCGGATTCTTCTCAAGAAAATATGCTGCGGGGATTTTCGATTTCAGCTCAATCTCCCCTTTCGGGAAAGATGTCCCTGTTGTATTGACATATTCTTCAATCGATCTCAGGCTCAGTTCCTGAACGCTGACGGGTATCTCGATATCGGCCGTAAGGTTCTGATCACGGTTCCTGCATGCAGTGAATGTTGTAATAATGATTAATAGGGTTATGATCTTTTTCATTGTTAAAAAATTATAGGGAAAAGATTGACTTTATAATTATTTTGTTATAACCCCCTTCCCGACCTTCCTCCACGGGGGGAAGGAGAGGACGAGGCCTTTCCCCCCTGGGGGAAATGAGAAAGGGGGTAAGAAAATATAAATATAGGCACTCCATGGTTACTGTTACATTATTGATTTTTCCATACTTTTTACCGGAGTCACGGGTTCCTTTTTCTCGAAATCATACAGTGTCTGGATCTTCAGATTAAGCAGTTCAAGCTTATATGAGATAAGGGAATTTGTATAGGAAAGCTGTTTTTCGGAAAGCTGGTTCTGATATATATTAAGGTCCATCCCGGTCAGATCCCCGTTGCGGTATTTTTCAAGGTTCAGATCATATGTAAGCTGCGCATTTGTTACATTCTGCTGTGCTATTCCAATCTGGTTACGCAGGTTGATCAGGTTCCTGTAAACCTGCCTTACCCCAAGAATTATATCGTTCTGCTCCTCTTCGAAAGATACATTTGCCGATTCGATGGTCGCCTGCGATGCTTTGATCCTTGACTTCCTTTCTCCCCAGTCCCAGAGAGGTACTGAAAATGAAAGAGAAATACTTTCGTTATCGGTGGGGCTCTCATAAACATTCCCTATGTTTTCATTATCCCCGAAAAGTCCTATTGAAAGTCCAAGGTTTCCCTTGAATTCATTGAGAGCTTTTGTCTGAATAAGATCAAACTCTGCGGTTTCAATATTTATTTTGCTCTGCCTCAGTTCCATCCTGTTCGCGAGACCCTGATCAATCGCAAAAGCCACATCTATCTGAACAGTATCGACATCGATATTGGGCAGAACCATAAAATCATCATAAAGGCTCATTCCAATTATTATCTTGAAGTCGTCCTTCGCATTTTCATATTCCACCTGGCTGTTCTCGTATTCCGATCTTGAGGAAGCAAGGTTGAGCTCGGCCTGGAACATTTCTTCACGGGCTGATATGCCGGCATCGACTTTGTTTTTGATAACTTCATGGCTCTGTTGCATATTCTGGTAAGCCTGCCGGGCTATCTCCATGCTCTGCTGTTTCTGATAAACGAAATAAAATGCCTGCGTCACACCTTTTTCGAGGGATAAAAGCTGAATTGCATAGTTAAGCTGTGAATTCTCAAGGGCCAGCTGTAACTCTTTAAGCTGAAGTTTTGTACGGTTATAGGTAAAGAGAGGCTGATCGAGATTCAGTGAAAGCCGGTTGCTGAATCCCTTTGTTGTTCTTTCGGCAAATTCACTATATGAATCAGTATAACCAAAGCGGTTGGTCAGTGAAACAACTGCATCGGTCAGAACTATAGGCTGGGCTACAGTGAACAGCCCGAAGCTTTCTGTGGTCCTTGTTGTATTCCATTTGGATATAAGATCATTGAATTCCCTGTTCTGGTTGTATCCGATCGGATTTATTGATAATGAGAACTGGGATTTCAGCGCAGCATTCTGGGCATTGAGATTCTCCTGGTTCCTGATGAGGTTGAGCTTTGTCCTTTTCATATTGGGACTATTGTTTTCTGCTATCTGCATAGCCTGCTGAAGGGTCATTCCTTCCTGGGGATATACATCTACTATGTTGAATATTAATATACAACATGACAAGAAAATCCTTATAGCCGGTTTGAAGTGCGTTTTCATTATCAATCTTCTTAATTCTTAATTCGTTGTTCTTAATTCTTACTTATAATTTTTGCCGGAACCAAAGAAAATGCCTCAGACAATTCCTTCTCTGTGCTCTGCGTTCTGAGCCAATCTCTCCCCATCTCCCCCTCTCCTCATCACGCCCTCTCCTCATCTCCCTCTCTCCTCATCCCCCCTTTCCTCATCACCCCCTCTCCCTTTCTTTCCTTCACTCCGCTTTCACCCACCTGACAGCATCCCCGATAACTATCCTGCCCGTCGACTGGTTTGTAAGTTCAACCTTTGCACTGTCGTGTGAGAAATAATACCGTCCGAGATTATTCCATCCGGGTTCCGCATTCTCAAAATCGACAGTTATTTCATCCTTTCCTTCATCGTGATAAACCAGGTAATGCATATCCTTATATGGTGAATCGCCTCTGCCTTCTCCTCCGGGAGGCGCCGGTGGTCCTCCGGCCGGACCCTGTCCACGCCCGGTACGTACAACGACTCTTTCACCGGTCTTACCTACAAAACAATAAACATCATAGTAACCCGGCTCATCGATCTTTACAGACCAGGTAACCTTCCTGTCACCTGTACCACTGCGGGTAAATACTGAAGACAATACATATCTCCCATAATATGCCGATTGGATGGCTTTCTCCCATTTCTCGGGAGCCCAGTACATGTTTATCTCACTGTATTCGTTGCGGTCATTATTTTTTACCCCGAGCAGTTTTTTAAGCAGACCGGGGGTCTCAATATTGGTATTTTTAAATCCCGGATCCTCATTGTCGACTATTAATTCACCGGGCGATGTCAAAGCGGGTAGCGGGAGTTTTTCTTCACCTTCAATTATGGTTGTACCTGATCGTATTTTCCTGATCTCGTTAACGGGAAGGGTGACCTCTCCTGGTATGTTCCTGGCAAACAAAGTATTGATTATCAACTCCCTTGGTTCAGCATCAAGTATCGTTCTTATTGTCTTTGCATTCCCGGGTTCCATCACGACAATAGATGAAATATCATCTGTTTCCATACCCCTTCCCTGGATGGTCCTCGAAATTGATGTTCCTCCGGGTACTGGTCTTACTATGTCCGTTATTACCTGCCCGCTCCCTCTGCCTGAACCTCCGGTACGGAATGCGAGATAGAATATGCCTGTAACTGTTTCAGGATTCAGCGCTGTGAAAGTAACCAGATATCTTACCCTGTCGCCAACGACAATTTCTCCGGCTTCAATATCCCTGAAAAGAAATCCGGGTTGTTCTTTCCTGTTGAACCAGCTGTCGAGATAAGGGTATATGCCGAATCCGAATTTCTGTTTCAGATCCTCGTCGAATCGGTCTATATCGATCCTCCGGAATCTATGCTCATCAATATACTTTCCGAACCATTCGTTAAACTCCCTGATCCCGGCTTTCGATCTCATTATATTGAAAAGATAATCTCCTTTCAGGGTGACAATAGCTCTGATGGTATCACTTCCCGGATTCGAAGCAAGTATCTCCCTGAAGCTTCCGTTCCTGAGGATCAGATTAGCCCTGTCCTGCTCGGACACTCCTCCCATTGACCGTCTTATCCCGGCTTCGGGATTAGTCACTTTCTGGAGGTGGGATTCGAAAACGGAATTAATCACCGGGTATTCCGAGGAATAAAAATTATTTTTGAAAAAGTAAAAACTCGGCCCAAGACGATAGCGGACCGGTTCGTTTATTACAGTTCCGTTGTAAAACCTGAAATCCTCTCCGGTGATAAATGTGTTTCTTATAAAATCATTAAAAATCCTGACCTGTAATTCTTTATCGGTTATGACCTGGTTATTCCTGGCCATATTCTTTTTCTGACGCGAAAATCTCTTTCCAAAGCCGGCATTCCGAAGCGTTGACAATCTTTCCGGAAGAAGTACCATTGATGGCTGTACCTCTGCTCTTGTCTGGGTGCTCATCCTGGGATACGAAAAGAACTGAACAGGTACTTCCAGAAAGCTCAGTGTTCTAAATGGATATTTAGTTGAGAAATTTGTTTCGAGATCTCTCATTAATCCCGATACAAGATGAGATAAAGTGTCTTTAAGTTCTGCAAGATCTTTTTTGTAGTAATCATTCCCGGGGAAATAGAATGTAAAGTATTTTACCGAGTCCACTGTAAGCGTATCTGAACTATAATTGCCGATTGCAAGAGTTAGACCGGTGAGTGGTACTTCATTTTCGAAAATGACAGCTCCGTCTTCTTTTTTCATTGTACCCTGGGCGACCGGGACAAGTCTGCTGTCGGTCCTTACCCTGAGAGTGAACCTTATAAAATCGGTCTTGATCCTTGCAGGATTTGAAGGGTAATAGTTAAGTCCCGGAACAGGATACCAGTGTGTTTCCGGTGTCAGGAGAACATAATCATCCCGTAGAAAGGCCTGACGCTTATTTATATTCAGCATTTCCATCCGGTAAGGTGTAACGTTATAATTCTCGTTATGATCCGGAAAACAGAAATTCTCGTCGATCGTACCCGAGTAAGTTATTGTTAAACTATCGGTACAGCCAGGCTGAAGAATGCTGTCACGGTCAACTTCTATTATATGATTTATCCTTTCAAAAACCAAAGCCTGTCCGTTTGATGTAACTGTACTTACTGCCAGACCCGGATTAAGGGAAAGCACATAGCGGTCGATCCCTGCAGGGTTATCATTTGTAAATTTCAGTCTTGCAGTCGCTTCAATTGTCTCTCCTTTATGACGGCAATCTATTTGTGCGTCTGTGAGTGCCGCGAAGAGGATATCTTCATATCTCCTGCTTACCTCGATAACCCGGTTCTTTGAATCCTTATTCTTTTTCCAGGTCTTCATTACGTTGAATCCGCAGAATCCGGCGCCTGCAGTAAAAACAACAAGCAGTATCACCGAAAGGGCTGTATGTATCTTAGACTGAGGCAATCTTTTAAATAACAATACTGTAGCAAAAACCAGGGCAAGTCCGAGGCACAGGTAGAAGCCTCTCTGGCTCAGAATCAACCCCGGATCATCAAAACCTATGATACCCGATTTAAAAAGAGGCAAACCGAAAGCCATATAGTCGAAAATAAATCCTGCCCTGTACCATAGCCAGAACATATCGAGAGCCGCAATCCCCAGCAGGATCAGGAAAGTTATTGCCTGATTCCTGATGACAGACATCATCATAAATGCCAGACCGAGGCTGAAAATTATCGTTGGCAGGCAGATCAGAAGAAGATACCAGAGATATGACAGGATATCCACCTCCATTCTTTTTGAAATTATATTGATGATAAGGGCAATGGAGAGGATTACGAGATCAAGACTCAGAAAAAGCCTGAGTATACCTGTTGTCTTGCCGCTTACATATTCAAAGTTCGACATTGAGCGTGTGTACAGAACTTCATTTGTATCAAGCTTTTTATCACGCTTCAGGAAATCAGCGGCAAGGAAAATGACGATCAATGCCTGGCCTATATTTAAAAGGTACAGGTTGACATGAGGTACGGATGAAGAGATTGATATCATTTCCCATCCTTCTTCACCAACCGGTGAAAAGAGACCTATGTTCATGAAGGTAAAGATCGTCAGGGCCCCTATCGAGAACAACCTGAAGAACCAGCTTCTCCTGAGTATCCTGGCTTCGTATTTTGCTACGGTTCTTATGTTATGAAGAAATGACATGTCCTTATCCTGAAATCATTCCGAAATGTCTGCATGAAGCTTATGTTCCATGTAATAAACATAAGCATGTTCAATGTTTGGTATTATTGTTTCCGAGCCGTCAAATTCCGGGCGGTTATCCGAAACAACCTGAACCTCCCAGCCTGTTTCAACCGGGATCGTCGAGATCACGTTATAACGTTCCTTTACAGATTCGTATTCGGCAGGACTGAGATTAAGCCGGAACACATGTCCTTCGGCATTCCTGACTAGGTTTTCGGGAGAACCTGAAAACACAAGTTCACCCCTGTTCAGCAGAGCCATACCCTGACATGTCGATGAAATATCCCCGACAATATGGGTTGAGAGGATAATTGTCACATCGTGCTGACTCAGCTGTGACAGTATATTCCTGAACCTGATCCTTTCGTCGGGGTCAAGTCCGGTCGTCGGTTCGTCAACAATTATGAGCTTCGGATTTCCAATAAGCGCCTGTGCAATACCCAGGCGCCGCTTCATCCCCCCCGACAGTTTGTTAGCCTGCCGGTCGCGTACCTCCAGCAATCCCACCTGGTTAAGAAGACGGTCAACCTCGCTTATCCTAAGCTTCCGGTTTTTTATTCCTGCAAGGGCACCTGCATAATCAAGAAATTCCCATGTCCTGAGTGAGGTGAAAAAACGGAAATCCTGGGGAAGATACCCGAGGATGCTCCGGAGCCACCTCCGGTGCTTCTGAATATCCTTTCCATCTATCAGAACAATTCCTGATGTGGGTTTCATCAAGGTGACCATGATCCTCATAAGGCTCGATTTACCTGCACCATTGGGCCCCAGAAGCCCGAACATACCCGTCCCGAACTCAAGATCGATATCCTTAAGGGCACGATTGCCGTTAGGATATATTTTGCTGAGCCCTCTGATTTCAATTTTCATATTCCGGTAAGGGAAACTTAATAATCTACGGTGATTGACGTTATAAAGACGGTATTTATTTCAAATGTTGCAGAAAAAAATACTAAATTATTAAAATCATTTAGATTTTATATTTCTTCCGGGTTGGAAACAAATTCATAATTTTGTAACCTGAAAATTTCAGAGGTGGGATATAAGACAAATAAGCGTAAGATAATCAACGATCCTGTTTACGGATTCATTAATGTCCCGGGAGATTTCATTTTCGATCTTATTGAACACCCCTGGTTCCAGAGGCTGAGGAATATAAAACAGCTCGGTCTGACAAGCTTTGTATATCCGGGGGCAAATCATTCCAGGTTCCAGCACTGTCTTGGAGCTTTGCACCTTATGGATATGGCAATAACTACTTTGCGGAGAAAAGGAACAGAAATATCCCCCGAAGAGGAGGAAGCAGCATTTATTGCGATCCTTCTTCACGATTCCGGTCACGGCCCTTTTTCACATGCCCTCGAAAATTCGATAATTACCGGCATTTCCCATGAAGATATTTCCCTGCTCCTCATGGAGAAGCTGAATGAATTTTATCGGGGTAAGCTGACTCTGTCAATAAAGATTTTCAGGGATGTATATCACAGGAAGTTCTTTCACGAGCTTGTTGCAGGCCAGATGGATATGGACCGCCTCGATTATCTTCGCCGGGACAGCTTTTTTACAGGGGTCATAGAGGGATCTGTCGGATCTGACAGGATCATCAGGATGCTGAATGTTGTGGATGACTCACTGGTGATTGATGAAAAAGGGATCTATTCGATCGAAAAGTTCCTTATCGCCAGAAGGCTTATGTACTGGCAGGTATACATGCATAAAGCGGTGATCGCCTCGGAGAGCCTGCTTGTAAACGTACTTAAACGTGCAAGGGAACTTGCTCTTAAAGGTGTAGATATTTATGCAACCCCTGCTTTAAGGTTTTTCCTTTATAACAGACTCGGACCAGACGACCTGCTCAAGGAAGGGGAATTTACACCCGGGCTCCTTGCAGAAAACTTTACGCGGCTTGATGATTCGGATATTCTCGTTTCTGCAAAATACTGGGCCGACAGTTCTGACAGGATACTTTCCGACCTGGCATCGAGGCTCATGCGGAGAAGATTGCTGGCAATAGAGCTTCAGAATGAACCCTTTTCAAAAGAAAGAGTTAACAGACTTAAGGCACAGGCTGTCGAAATGATGAACACGGATCTGCTTACGACTGACTATTATGTTTTCACGAACAGTATCTCAAACCTGGCCTATACCCCGCATTCCCCGGAAGTGAAAATCCTTCTGAAATCTGGCAAAACAGCCGACATCTCAGATGTCTCAGATATGTTTGACCACAGATTCCTCTCGGAAGGGATAACTAAATATTTTTTGTGCTACCCAAAGGAATTCAGATAATTAAATTAATAAACAATGGAATTTACAGCTGCAGCGATCGCAGAATTTCTTAAAGGCGAAATTACAGGCGATCCGGAGATTAAGGTTAATACAATAGCGAAAATTGAAGAAGGACACGAAGGTGCACTTTCCTTCCTCGCCAATCCGAAATACGAGCATTATATTTATTCTACAGGATCATCTGTTGTCCTTGTTAACCGGGATTTTGTTCCTTCAGCACCGGTAAAGGCTACATTGATCAGGGTCAGCAATGCTTATGAGTCCTTTGCATCCTTAATGACACTTGCAGACCAGTCGAGACCGAGAAAGAAAGGCGTCCATCCTTCTGCTGTGATTGAGAAAAGCGCCAGGATAGGGAAGGATGTTTATATAGGTGCTTTAGCGTATATAGGTGAGAACTGTGTGATCGGGGACAACTGCAGGATATACCCCCAGACATATATCGGAGATAATACGAAGGTCGGAGATGATTGCCTGATTTACCCGGGTGTCAAAATTTATCATGAATGTGTTATAGGTAATAAATGTACGATACATGCCGGATCCGTTATAGGCAGCGACGGCTTCGGCTTTGCCCCGCAGTCGGAAACAGAATTTATGAAGATACCGCAGTTAGGGAATGTCATACTGGAGGATCACGTGGAGATCGGGGCCAATGTTGCGATAGACAGGGCTACTATGGGATCAACTGTTGTACGCAGGGGTGTAAAACTTGATAACCTGATCCAGATCGGTCATAATGTCGAGATCGGTGAAAATACAGTGATGGCCGGACAGACTGGTATTGCGGGATCAACCAAAATCGGCAGGAACTGTATGTTTGCCGGACAGGTCGGCATTGCAGGGCACCTGAAAGTTGCCGATAATACGAGGATTGGCGCACAGGCCGGCGTTGCAGGCGACATAAAGGAAGAAAACCAGATTGTCATCGGATCTCCGGCCATTGAGCACAGGAATTTCTTAAGATCATCAGTGATCTTCAGAAAACTGCCCGAAATGAAATCGAAAATTGATTACCTGGAACAGGAACTTGAATTCCTCAAAAGAAATATGATCTGAATCCACGGTCGGATTTAAATTTTCTGATATTGTTCATGTTAATCCGGAATTAAATAGTTTGTTCGGGAATTTTTATTTTTTTTGTATCCGGTTTTAATTACAATTATTTTTTCTGATGAGTGAGAAACAAAGAACCCTTGCCAGAGAGATCAGTCTCACCGGGAAGGGATTACACACAGGTGTGAATGTAAAGATCACCTTTAAGCCGGCTCCGGCAAATCATGGGTATAAATTCTGCAGGATGGATCTTCCGGGGAAACCCCTTATAGATGCACTTGCTGAACATGTTTCAGATACTTCAAGGGGAACAACCCTGGTTCAGAACGAAGCTTCGGTAGCTACAATTGAACATGTTCTTGCTGCATTTTACGGTCTGAGCGTAGATAATGCCCTGATAGAGATCGACGGTCCGGAAGCTCCGATTATGGGAGGCTCGGCCCTGAAATTCGTGGAGGCAATAAAAGAAGCCGGAATAGCTGAACTTAAAGAAGACAGGAATTATTACGTCATAAAGCAGAAAATTACATTTTCAGATGAAGAACATGGTGTCGACCTGATTATATATCCCGATGATCATCTAAGCATTAATGTACTTATAGATTATAATTCAAGGATACTTGGGAACCAGTATGCTATACTTGATACTCTCGAGGATTTTGAAAAACAGATATGCAGCAGCAGAACATTTGTTTTCTTCCATGAGCTTGAACAACTGTACAACATGGGGCTCATCAAGGGAGGCGACCTCGATAACGCCGTTGTGATCCTTGAAAAGGAGGTGGAACAGGAAGAAATTGACCGGATTGCCAGGTTGTTCAACAGACCGGGAATAAGCAAGCATACCGCAGGGATACTCAATAATACACAGTTAAGATTTCCGAATGAACCCGCACGTCATAAGCTCCTTGATCTGATGGGAGATCTTGCCCTTGCCGGCCATCCGATAAAGGGGAAAGTAGTGGCTACCAGGCCGGGTCATTATGCCAATACACGCTTTTCAAGGATAATAAGACAGGAGATGAAGAAATCTCTGTCAAAACATAATATCCCTCTTTATGATCCCACGATCCCTCCTGTTTACAATCTTGAGGAAATAAAGAAGCGACTTCCTCACAGAGCCCCTTTCCTTATGGTCGATAAAATAATATCTCTCGACGAGACGACTGTGGTAGGAATAAAGAATGTTACTTTCAACGAGTCATTCTTCCAGGGCCATTTCCCTGATGAGCCTGTTATGCCCGGTGTGCTTCTCGTTGAAGCACTTGCCCAGTCCGGTGGCCTCCTGGTGCTGAGCGGACTGGAAGAACCTGAGAAATATTCGACATATTTCCTTAAAATTGACAAGCTGAAATTCAAGCATAAGGTGGTCCCCGGGGATACTGTAATTCTTAAAATGGAACTGGCAGAACCTATGAGGAGAGGTATAGTTACGATGTTCGGCCAGGCATTCGTTGGCAATAATCTTGTAGTTGAAGGGGAAATGACAGCCCAGGTAATAAAAAACAAGTAATTCAATGATCTCAAATTTAGCTTTTATCGGCCAGGGAGCAGTTATCGGTGAAAATGTTACAATTGAGCCTTTTGCATATGTCTCGGGGAATTCCGTGATCGGCGACAATACATGGATAGGACCGGGTGCTGTGATAATGGATGGAGCAAGGATCGGAAAGAGATGCAGGATATTCCCTTCATCTGTAATTTCAGGAATTCCTCAGGACCTTAAATTTAAAGGTGAGGAAACCACAGCTGAGCTGGGCGATGGTACAACCGTGAGGGAGGGATCGACAGTAAACAGGGGAACCGCGGCTGCCGGAAAAACAGTTGTAGGCCAGAACTGCCTTATAATGGCATATGCACATATCGGACACGATTGTTTTATTGGTAATAACTGCATTATTGGTAATAGCTGCGGACTGGCCGGAGAAGTTAAAGTTGACGACTGGGCAATCCTGAGCGGCGGAGCCCTGATCCATCAGTTCTCAAGGATAGGCGGACATGTTATTGTTGGCGGCGGATCAAAAGTACGGTCAGATATCCCTCCGTTCATCAAAGCCGACAGAGATCCTCTGTGTTATATGGGACTCAATACGGTTGGCCTGACACGGAGGAATTTCGGAAAGGAAAGAATAGATGAGATTCACAATATCTACCGGGTGATTTACCAGAGCCGGAGAAATACATCACAGGCGCTCGAATTCATTGAGAAAGAATTTAAGCCTTCCTCCGACAGGGATTATATAATCAGCTTTATCAGGAAATCGGAGAGAGGCATTATCCGGGGTCCCAGGTAAAAGATATTTAATTAATCGTCATTTATCCTATTTCAGCCATATTATATCCCTCCCAAACGGATTGAGCGCTATCGAGCTGAGCTTGAAATGCTGCATGCCGAAAGGTATCCCTATAATTGTGATCATAAGCAGAAGCCCGAAAAGTGCATGTGTCAGAGCTATCCAGATACCTCCGCAAAAGAGCCATAACAGGTTCATTATAATATAAAGGCAACCTGAAGCTCTCGCTTGCACCCTGGTATCCCTGCCAAAAGGCCACAAGGCAAGGAATCCCATCTTGAGGGTCTGAAGCCCAAATGGAATTCCTATAATAGTAACCATTAATATCAGGCTGCCAATTATGTACTCAATGGCAATAATAATTCCCCCGAATAAAAGCCAGATAAGATTTCCCAGGATTTTCATAGACAGTCAGGATATTATTCAAGAATGATCGTTTTATCTTTCGGGTACCTTACAGAATAGGTCAGAATGGTTTGCTTTGTCTCCTGTGGTTTCAGATCATAATCCCAGATCACCCTGCCTGTCTGTGAATTGTATTTGCCTCCCGATAATTCAAGGGTTTCAACTGTAATGCCGCTGTTTGCGGAAACCGGAAGCTGATCCTGAAGGGTTATCCTGACAGGACTTGTTTTATTGTTCCTTATTGTGATCAGGAAGGAGTATGTCTCGGTCTTATTGGCCCCGAGTATCTTTCTGCTTGTAAAATCCTTCCTTTTTTCTCTCTTTACAAGTATACTGTTATCAGTGCCGAGTGAAAGGGTAAGTGTATCAGACAGCTGATTGACATTGAGTGTTGATTTCCCGACGAAAGTATTTTCAAAATAAAGAGTCGCTTCACCGCTCTGGAGGCTCATTTCAGCCCAGTTGGTTATATTACCGGTCAGATAAGCCATAGGAGATAGTTTGGGTATTGTTACATATTTGTATTCTGCAGGCATTGCTGATCTCTGGATCTCTATGGTCTGGATCTTCCCGTCGGAATCGATTGTATAAGGAACTGCAACGTCGAAGGTAATTGCTGTTTCTCCAACTTGTTTTTGAACTGCTACAGGAGCCGCCTCCAGTGCTTCCTCGACCTTTAACTCGTTAACAGCCATATCGGCCATTGCCGGGGCGTCCCTTCTTTTCTGTGAGCCATATGCAACCACCCTGGGTTCGGGGAGCGGGATTAAATAATCAATGTACCAGGGATTCAGTTCGGGAACATCTCCTGCGATCCAGGGATTAGCATTTGAAAAGCTCAGTTTTACATCTTTCCACTGGATTCCGGTATTCTGAAAAAGATTTGCTTTATAGAATATGTTAACCGGACTTACAATATCGTCAACCCTTACATCGTATGAGGGATACCAGCCGGCATTTGATACCACATATGCAAAGGTCATTTTCCCCTGAAGCGCTTTATCAGCGCTTACCGAAACAGAGATCTCCCCGGAGGGAAGCTGCTGTTTACCGGCCCTTTCGGAGATCTGCTTCTGAAGGGCTGCGATCTGCTCCTCATAGTCTTTTATGAGCCTGTTTTTTTTAAGGACAGCCATGGTGACCTGGTCCATATTATTTGTATAAAGCTCCATCACACCCTTAAGCTGCTCAATTGAGAATGTGGTTTCTTTTACTAAAATGGCCCTGTTGGCAACAAGAAAAGCTTCTTTTTCCTTCAGGACGGTTATGGCTGCCTTTTCATCTTCCACTTTTCGCTGAAGTGATTCAATCTGGCTTCTTATATTTTTTATCTCCGGAAGGTCCTCAAGATTCTGAAGGTAGTTATTCTGATGATTAACTGATAGTATTGTGAAATTTCCGCTCCCTTTTACCTGGATGCTTCTTGCATCAATATATGGTGAGAGCCCTGATAGTTTCAGTGTTGTTTTCCCGGCAGATATATCAACGGATGTTTCGTGACTCAGCTGTGCCCTGTCAGGGTAAACAGTAACATGTTTCAGATCGGCTTTAATATTCTTTTCACCATCTGCCTTACCAGAATTCCAGTAAATCAGAAGGATGACTATTATCGTTAAATATTTTTTCATGGTAAATAATTAAAAATAAGTTTAAAGTTAAGACTTTAGATCATATCAGGGATATGCATTGCAAAAATTGTGCAATATCATCTTGCAGAAAAAGAGAATTAAGGGGTGGGTATTCATTTTGTCATTAGAAAAAAATGTTGCAAATTTGCGGGCTCCGGAAAGGTTGGCAACAAATAAAGAGACCTTTTTCTGATAACAGGCTGATTATTTGCATGTAATTTTCATGTTACGTTGCTTTTTTTCAGGCAGGCTGTTGAAAATAATATATACTCAAATGCGAATAACAAAGGAGGAAAAATGCAGGATAAACTTCAGGAAATAACAGAAAAAATTTACCGGGAAGGTGTTTCCAGGGGAAATGAAGAGGCAGAGAAAATTATAGCTGCTGCAAGGAGTGAATCAGCAAAGATAGTCGCAAAGGCTGAAGAAGAAGCAAAGAGAATAATTGCCGGGTCACAGAAGAAAGCTGATGAAATGATCAAGAATACTGCTTCAGAGCTTAAACTGTCTTTTCGCCAGTCACTAAATGCCCTGAAACAGGAGATAGAGAATAAAGTCAGCCTGAGGATTATTGATGAACCTGCTTCAGAAGTTTTTTCAGATAATGCATTTCTGGCAAGATTGATTGAAATCATCGCCGAAAAATGGGCACAGGAAAAAAGTGAACAGGGATTTGAGATACTTCTTCCCGAAAAGGCAATAGCCGAAGTTGAAAAATATCTTAAAGGGAAAACCAATAAAATACTATCTGAAAAATTATCGCTGCGCCCCGTTAAATCACTTGAAAAAGGTTTTGAGATTCATCCATCGGGACAGGAATATAAGATCAGCGTAACCGATACTGATATAGCAGGTTATCTGAGAGAGTTCATCCGGCCCAGACTTGCGGAACTATTGTTTGAATAGGGGAAGTAATGTTTAAAAGACAATATCATTATTTAATAGCAGGACTTGCTGATCTTGCCTTTGACAGCGGTAAGGGTTTTTCAGATATGGCTGAATTCCGTGAGGAACTGAAATCAATACTGCATCCTTCAGATTATTTTCTGGTTTCGGTTTTGTTTCTTCCTCACGACAATAAGAATCTTATGGCTTTTCTTGGCGATGATACAAAAACGTGGGATCCCCTGGGTAATTATTCTCTGCAGGATATAGAAGAACAGAAGAGAATAACTGAATCTATCCTGAAAGAGAATGACATTCTACCCTCTTACATGGTTACAGCAATAAAAAACTGGTTCCATCCTGAGAGTGTAAAGGACAGGGCGGAAACCGAAAAGATACTTACTGAAGGATATTTAAAAGCTGCCCTGAGTTCAGGGAGCAGATTCCTCGAGAATTATACAAGGTTTGACAGGGATCTCAGGAACATATTTGCACTGATCAACTCGAAAGCACTCGGTCTGGATGCTGTTAAATTCATTTCAGGGGATGATCCTTTTTCGTCATGGCTCAGGGAGGTATATAAAAGCGGAAAGGATTTTCAAATCCCTCCAGAACCTGAATATATTCCTGTGATGTTTGAAATAGTCATGGAAAATGAATTCCTTGAAAGGGAAAGAAAGAGTGATATTGCCCGCTGGGATTTTATCAATGAAGAATCATTTTTTGAATATTTTACAATCGACTGGCTACTGGGATATCTCATAAAACTGTCAATTGTAATAAGATGGAAACAGCTTGATCCCGAAGCAGGAAAAACGATGTTGAAGAAGCTTGTTGAGGAAATGGAAACACCCGTAAAGGCCTTTGATATAGCTGAAGAATAAAAGGTTACGGTTCAGAGTACTATTTAATCTGATAAATTAATAATTCATGTAATTAAAAATAAATGGTGACAAAAGGAAAGGTATACGGAATAATATCCAATCTGGTCATTGTCAATGCGAACGGGCCTGTTGCCCAGAATGAGATATGTATGATAACTCACGGCAATACGAAACTAATGGCTGAGGTTATCAAATTACACGGCGATCAGGCATTTGTGCAGGTTTTCGAAAGCACACGCGGTTTGAAAATAGATTCGGAAGTGGAATTTACCGGAAGCATGCTCGAAGTGACACTTGGCCCGGGTATCCTGTCACGAAAATATGACGGATTGCAGAATGACCTGGAAAGACTGGAAGGCGTATTTCTAAAGAAAGGAGAATACAATTATCCTCTCGATCAGAATGCAAAATGGGAATTCACTCCCCTTGCACAGACCGGGGATACTGTAGGGGCAGGTTCATGGCTGGGAGAAATTATTGAGAACTGGATGCCTCACAAGATTATGGTTCCCTTTAAGATGCAGGGCAGTTACAAGGTGAAGTCGGTTATGAAAAAAGGATTTTACCGGGTAAATGACATAATTGCAGTTATATCTGATAATGACGGTCGTGAGCATAATATTACGATGGTACAGAAATGGCCGGTAAAAATTCCGATAAAGGTTTACCGGAATAAGACCAGGCCATTTAAGATCATGGAAACAGGTGTCAGGGTAATAGATACGCTCAATCCGATAACAGAAGGGGGAACCGGATTTATACCGGGGCCTTTCGGTTGTGGAAAGACTGTTCTTCAGCATGCGCTTTCAAGACAGGCTGATGCTGATATGGTTATAATCGCTGCCTGCGGGGAAAGAGCAAATGAGGTGGTTGAGATCTTCAAGGAGTTTCCTGAACTGATTGATACGAGAACAGGCAGAAAACTGATAGAGAGAACAACCATTATTGCAAATACCTCAAATATGCCGGTAGCGGCACGGGAAGCATCGGTTTACACCGCAATGACCATAGCTGAATATTACCGTTCAATGGGTTTGAAGATACTATTGCTTGCCGACTCAACTTCAAGATGGGCTCAGGCACTCAGGGAGATGTCGAACCGTATGGAGGAATTGCCGGGGCCGGATGCTTTTCCGATGGATCTGCCGGCAATTATTTCCAATTATTACTCAAGGGCCGGATTCGTGGAACTGATCAATGGCAACACCGGTTCAATTACTTTCATCGGGACTGTATCGCCCGCCGGTGGAAACCTCAAGGAACCCGTTACAGAATCGACAAAGAAAGCTGCAAGATGCTTTTATGCTCTCTCACAGCAGAGATCAGATTCAAAAAGATACCCGGCCATCGATCCTATTGAAAGCTATTCCAAATACCTTGAATATGAAGAGGTAAAAGAATACCTGTCCGAAAAAATATCTCCCGGCTGGCATGACCAGGTTACCAGGGCTAAAAATATTCTTCTCAGGGGCAGGGAAGCCCAGGAACAGATAAATATTCTCGGAGACGATGGTGTCCCTCTGGATTATCACGTACGATTCTGGAAATCTGAAGTTATAGATTTTATTATTCTGCAACAGGATGCTTATGATAAAATTGATCAGATAACACCACTGGAACGCCAGAAATATATGCTGAACAAAGTTTTGGAAATTAACGATACAAGTTTGAAATTCAATACTTTTGAGGAGGTATCTTCATTTTTCAAGAAGATCATCAATCTGCTCAGACAGATGAATTATTCTGTATTTGAATCAAATGAATTTTACAAATATCAGACAGAACTGGAACAGGAGCTTAAAGAATTAGCAGAGTTATGACAGAAAAGAGAGCATTTCAGAAAATATATACAAAGCTTACACGGATCACCAAAGCAACCTGTTCGGTTAAAGCGACAGGAGCCGGATATGAAGAACTGGCGCTGGTAGACGGGCGTCTGGCCCAGGTAGTAAAGATTATAGGTGATGAAGTAACACTTCAGATATTCTCAGGCACCGAGGGTATCCCGACAAATGCCGAACTGGTATTTTTGGGCAGATCACCTGTGCTGAAAGTTGATGAAGACCTGGCGGGCAGATTCCTTGACGCTTATGGAGAACCTATCGACGGAGGGCCCTCACTTTATGGGTCTGAAAGAGAGATCGGAGGCCCTTCTGTTAATCCTGTAAGAAGAATGCAGCCTTCTCATCTGATATCAACCGGTATAGCAGGAATAGACCTTAATAATACACTGGTTACCGGACAGAAAATACCGTTCTTTGCGGATCCTGACCAGCCTTTCAATCAGGTGATGGCAACCGTAGCCCTCAGGGCTCAGGCAGATAAGATAATTCTCGGAGGCATGGGGTTGACAAATGATGATTATCTCTATTATAAAAATGTATTTGAAAATGCAGGTGCTCTGGAAAGAATAATTGCATTTATAAACACGACCGAAAACCCACCGGTCGAAAGACTGCTGGTACCTGATATGGCCCTGACAGCAGCTGAATATTTCGCTGTAGAAAAGAAAGAAAAAGTTCTTGTACTGCTTACCGATATGACCCTTTTTGCAGATGCCCTCTCTATCGTTTCAAACAGAATGGACCAGATACCTTCAAAAGATAATATGCCCGGTTCATTATACAGTGACCTGGCCAGGATATATGAGAAAGCCGTTCAGTTCCCCGAGGGTGGTTCAATTACAATCATTGCTGTAACAACTCTCTCCGGCGGCGATATCACTCATGCCATCCCTGATAATACCGGATATATAACTGAAGGCCAGCTTTTCCTCCGCCGCGATACGGAAATAGGAAAAGTAATTGTCGATCCCTTCAGATCACTCTCAAGACTGAAACAATTAGTTATCGGTAAACAGACCAGAGAAGATCATGCGCAGGTAATGAACAGTGCAATAAGGCTTTATGCCGATGCTGCAAATGCCAGGACAAAGCTGGAGAACGGCTTTGAACTTTCCCAGTATGACGAGAGAGCCCTGGGCTTCGCAAAAGAATATTCCGAAAAACTCCTGGCAATTGATATAAATGTCGATATTACATTAATGCTCGATACGTGCTGGAAACTTTTTGCCAAATTCTTTTCAAGGGAAGAGATCGCAATAAAAGAAGAACTGGTAAAAAAATTCTGGTCCGCAGACTCAGAATAAATAGAATTTCTGCAAATGGCTATCAGATTTCAATATAATAAAATCTCTCTTCAGAATCTCAACAAGCAGCTTAAGATAAGGGTGCAGGCATTGCCTATACTTAAAAACAAGGAATCTGCCCTGAGAATAGAAGTGAAACGTGCCAAAGACCAGGCTGATGAGTTTGAAAAAGAATTGGCTGTCATTATCAACCGTTATAACGAAGGAGTCAGGCTGTGGTCAGAATTTGACAAGGGTTTGTTACAGGTGGAAGAGGTAAAAACAGGATTTGTTAAGATAGCCGGGATAAGAATACCTGAATTTAAGGATATCTCTTTCATTATTAATCCATTCAACCTTTATGAAAGTCCCGGCTGGTTTGCCGAGGGAATTAAAATACTCCGGGAAATGGCTGCAACCATTGCTAAAAGGGATCTGATGCTGAAAAAAATGGAATTGCTCGATCATGCAAGGAAAAAAACGACCCAGAAAGTAAATCTGTATGAAAAAGTACAGATACCCGGCTATGAGGATGCAATCAGAAGAATAAAACGCTTTCTTGAGGACGAAGAAAATCTTTCAAAATCGGCTCAGAAAATAATAAAAGCCCGGCAGGAAGAAATCAATATTAAAATTGAAGCTGAATGATCGCAGGAATAAAGAAATATACTTTTCTGGTTCATCACAGGGACTATGCTGATCTGTTGAATTCATTGCGTGATGCCGGTGTTGTTCATGTTGTAGAGAAGAGGAAACTGGATGAGAACAGTGAAATACAGGGTGATGTAAGCCTCCTGAAAAGATACAGAACGGCAGCCAGGCAACTTACTGAGCTGGTGCCCGGTTTAACCCGGTCGGAAGAATCAGCGGATCCCGCAGAAGTGCTTTCCGAAATGGAAGCCCTGATGAAGGAAATTGAAGAAAGGAAGCGCAATATTGAAAAGCTTAAAACCGAAGCTGCCAGATCAATGCCCTGGGGTAATTTTGATCCTGATACTTTCCGGAAACTTGAAGATTCGGACTGGACCATCTCACTGTTCAGCTGTTTAAATAAACACTTCAGGGAAGAGTGGAATGATAAATATACCGTAGAAATAATCAACAGTGAAGCCAGCAGGTTGTTTTTTGCCGTTGTTCACAGAAAGAATGAAATGCCGGAACTGGATGCAGATGCTGAAAAGATACCGGAGAGACCGGCAACAAAAGTTAATGAAGAAATAGCCGCGAATGAGAAAAGAATAGAAGGAATAACTGAAGAAATAAAATCGATGGCCCCTGTGTGGGACAGGGCCCTTGAAGAGGGGTGCAATTCTGTTGTCAGCAGGATCGATTATACGACAGTTGAGCAGCAGGCTGATAAATATGCTGAAAACAATATATATATCCTTGAAGGATGGGTTCCCGATGAGTATGAAGGAAAATTTAATGAATTGCTCAGGAGTTCGGAATGCTATTCATTCCTCACTGAACCCGGGGAAAATGAAAAAATCCCGGTAATTCTGAAAAACAGTAAGTTTGCTGAACTTTTCGAACCAATTACAAGATTGTTTTCATTGCCCGATTACAGAGAACTGGATCTTACTCCCTTCTTTGCCCCATTTTTTATGCTCTTTTTCGGATTCTGTCTTGGTGATGCTGGTTATGGTTTATTTTTTGTACTTGCAGGCTTCATCGTAAAAAAGCGGGTCAGTCAGAAATTCCGTCCATATGTATCATTGATTCAGTACCTTGGAGCAGCTGCAGTGTTGTTCGGAATTATTTCCGGAACTTTCTTCGGAATTAACCTTATTGATACAGGCTATACAATTACCGACCAGTCTGTTGTCCGGATGAAAGAATATGGCATACCGGAAAAGATTATCACTGATCTGGAACAGTTAAAGGGCGAGTCATTTACCACACGTTCAGGTTTTACAGGTGAAGTTGTAAGCATTATCGGAGAAGATGAGTTTTCCGGTGTAAGGACCGCAATCCTGAAGAGCGCCGAATCGGATTTTTCAATACTGAGATCTTTCAGGCATATTATGCAGGATTCATTAAGCATGTTCTATCTCGCAGTTATAATGGGCGCTATACAAATCTTGTTCGGTATGGTACTTAAGGTTGCCAATATTTCAAAACAGAAAGGATTCAAATACAGTCTGTCTGTCATAGGATGGATTGTCCTGCTCATTACACTGATCATTTTTAAGGGAGGAGCTGCAATGAAGCTGTTTGACGAAACACGTTTCAAACTGCTCTTTAACGGACTCCTGATATTTTCTCTCCTGCTTATATTTATTTTCAATACTCCCGGGATAAATGTCTTTCTGAGAATCGGAAAAGGAATGTGGGATACCTACAATGTGGTAACCGGCATCTTCGGAGACCTTCTTTCTTATATCAGGCTTTTTGCACTGGGGATTTCTTCATCCATTCTGGGATTTGTTTTCAATGATATCTCTGCCCAGATGCTCTCTGTTCCGTATGTCGGCTGGTTACTTTTTCTTATAATACTGATTATAGGTCATACCCTGAATCTTTTTATGGCAACTCTGGGAGGATTTGTACATCCCCTCAGGCTCACATTTGTGGAATTTTATAAGAATGCAGGATTTAACGGAGGAGGAATTGAATATAAACCATTTAAACTAAAACAATAAACGATTAACAGAATATTTATTATGGAAACAACAAGTCTTATTTCAGCTTCAGCAAATCTGCCGGTGATACTTTCATATCTGGGATTGGCTTTAATGCTTGCATTGAGTGGTATAGGCAGTTCAATAGGAGTGACAATGGGTGGAAATGCCACTCTGGGTGCAATGAAGAAAAATCCGGATGCTTTTGGTAATTATATGCTCCTGAGCGCTCTCCCGGGAACCCAGGGCCTTTATGGTTTCGGGGGATTCTTTGTTATAAACGCCAGCGGAGTGATAAGTGCTGAAATGACAATGCTCCAGGGGATAGCAATCCTGGCGGCAGGTCTGGTCCTGGGATTTGTAGGACTCTGGTCGGCAATCAGACAGGGAAGTGTTTGTGCGAACGGAATTGCTTCAATAGGTTCGGGTAACGATGTGTTCGGAAATACCATGATCCTTGCTGTATTCCCTGAACTCTATGCCATTATCGCTTTTGCAGCAACATTTTTGATCAGTACTTCAATTTCATAGTGTCTTCTGAAACAGACATTTTTGAGTCTTTTATCTTATCCTGATAAAACCGGCCGTGAATGCCGGCTTTTACAGATATAGTTTTCTTTTATCCGTGAAATTTGGTATCAGATTTTCTTCAGCGATTTTTCACGGATATTTTATTTTTAATAATTTTACCCGATTTTATTTAGATTAAATATAATTAACATTTGGCCATCAGATTTGTTTAATTAGAAGAGATCTGAGGAAATAAGGACAGGGGGAAATGGAAAAAGATCAGGATAAGATAATAAGTGAAGTTACTTCAGGGGAATACAAGTACGGATTCTATTCCGATATTGAAATGGAAAAGCTCCCCAAAGGGCTGAATGAAGAAATTATCCGGATCATTTCTGGAAAGAAGAACGAGCCGGAATGGCTTCTTGAATTCCGGCTGAAAGCTTTCCGTCACTGGAAAACAATGAAAATGCCCGGATGGGCAAATCTTAAGATACCTGATATAGACTATCAGGAAATAATATATTATGCAGCCCCGAAGCCAAAAAATGCGCCGGGAAGCATTGAAGAGATTGATCCCGAGCTTAAAAGAACATTTGACAGGCTTGGCATTCCGCTCGAAGAACAGAAACATCTTGCAGGAATGGCTGTGGATGCAGTAATGGACAGTGTGTCTGTCAAGACGACCTTCAGGGAAACCCTTGCCGAAGCCGGTATCATTTTCTGCTCTTTCAGTGATGCTGTAAAAGAATATCCCGACCTTGTAAAAAGATATATGGGGACTGTTGTTCCATATACCGATAATTTCTTTGCAGCCCTTAATTCTGCTGTATTCAGCGACGGCTCTTTCTGTTATATTCCAAAGGGTGTAAGGTGCCCGATGGAACTGTCGACTTATTTCAGGATCAATGCAGCCAATACGGGTCAGTTTGAACGTACTCTGCTTGTGGCCGATGAGGAGAGTTATGTAAGTTACCTTGAAGGATGCACGGCACCAATGCGTGATGAGAACCAGCTGCATGCAGCTATTGTTGAAATTATAGCCGAGAATAATGCTGAGGTCAAATATTCAACCGTTCAGAACTGGTATCCGGGTGATAAAAACGGTAAAGGCGGGATCTTTAATTTTGTCACGAAGAGGGGCTTATGCCGGGGAGAAAATTCAAAGATATCGTGGACTCAGGTTGAGACAGGATCAGCAATAACCTGGAAATATCCTTCATGTATCCTTCGCGGTGATAACTCCATCGGGGAATTTTATTCGGTTGCAGTCACAAACAATCATCAGCAGGCGGATACCGGAACAAAGATGATCCACATCGGGAAAAACACAAAAAGCACAATAGTATCAAAAGGTATATCAGCAGGGTTCAGCCAGAACAGTTACAGGGGACTTGTAAAGGTGCTGAAAAATGCATCGGGTGCAAGGAACTTTTCCCAGTGCGACTCACTTCTTCTGGGCGATAAATGCGGCGCTCATACATTCCCATACCTGGAGGTCGACAATCAGACAGCTATTGTGGAACATGAAGCGACAACATCAAAGATAGGAGAGGACCAGATCTTTTATTGCAATCAGAGGGGTATCTCAACGGAAGATGCCATAGGACTGATAGTAAACGGATATGCAAAGGAAGTAATAAACAAGCTTCCGATGGAGTTTGCCGTTGAAGCTCAGAAACTTCTTCAGATAAGTCTGGAAGGAAGCGTAGGTTAGAACAAAAAGGATAGAAAATCTTGATAATATATTATTATGCTCATTATTGATAACTTAAAAGTGGCCATTAACGGTAAGGTAATTCTGAAGGGGATAAGTCTGGAGGTGAAGGCGGGCGAGATACATGCCCTTATGGGACCGAACGGTTCAGGCAAAAGTACCCTTGCAGCAATTCTTGCCGGCAGGGAGTTTGCTGAAGTTCTCGAAGGGACAGTGACATATATGGGAAAAAACCTTCTTGAGATGCCTGCAGAGGAACGATCACGCGAAGGTATTTTCCTCGGATTCCAGTACCCGATCGAAATTCCGGGAGTCAGTATGGTCAACTTCATGAAAACAGCTGTAAACGAACACCGCAGGCATAAAGGGCTTGATCCTCTGTCAGCATCCGACTTCCTGAAACTTATGCGTGAAAAAAAGGAACTTGTCGAGATCGATTCCAAACTGGCAAACAGATCTGTAAATGAGGGTTTTTCAGGTGGCGAGAAAAAGAAAAATGAAATATTCCAGATGGCAATGCTTGAGCCAAAGCTGGCTATACTCGACGAAACTGACTCGGGACTTGATATTGATGCACTCCGCATTGTGGCCAACGGAGTCAATAAACTTAAAAGGCCTGATACATCCGCGATCGTTATCACACATTATCAGAGACTTCTCGATTATATTGTACCCGATGTTGTACATGTTCTTTACGACGGAAGAATAGTTAAAACATCCGGGAGGGAGCTTGCCCTTGAACTTGAGGAAAAGGGTTATGACTGGATTAAAAAAGATGCTGAAAAAAATGAACTATGAACAATCAGTCAGAAAGATCTGAACGTTACCTTAAACTTTACAGGGAGAACATCGGAAGAATTTCACTCTCCTCTTCACCTTATATTAATTCATTCCGCCAAAGGGCAATAGAGGAATTCGAAAAGCTGGGCATTCCTACAAGGAAAAATGAAACTTACAGGTATACAAATCTGGATACATTTTTCAACCATGACTATAATACATATTTTATGCCCGGGGAGGCGGATTTTATCAAAGCTGAAGAATTCCGGTGCGATGTTACTGATCTGGATGCTCATGGCGTGGTACTGATGAATGGCTTTTATCCTACAATAAGGGATAAAGTCCGTCAGCTGCCGGGCGGGATATGGATTGGAAGCCTTAATGAGGCTTCAGCGAAATTCAGCGATCTTATTGAAAAGCATTACGGGAAATATGTTAACGGAAACTCCGACGGACTTGTACATCTCAATACTGCCCTGGCCTCAGATGGCGTTTTTCTTTATGTTCCGGAAGGTGCAGTGCTTAAGAAACCCATACAGATAGTAAATCTTGTAGATTCACAGGTTGATATCTTTAACCAGCACAGGAATCTTATTATAGTTGAGGAGAATGCCGATATAACACTTATAATTTGTGATCATACACTCTCACCGCGGAAATTCCTTACAAATGCCGTAACTGAGATCTATGTTGGTGAGAATTCTAATTTTGATATAATCCGTGTTCAGAACGAACATAACAATGCGGCAAAGATCACTCATACTTTTATACATCAGGAGCGTAACAGTTTTGCTTCATCCAATAATATTACCCTTCACGGCGGGCTGGTTCGCAACAGCACCCATCATTACCTTGGGGGTGAAGGAGCCGAAAGCAATTCCTACGGGTTATTTCTTGCTGATAAGTTCCAGCATGTGGATAACTACGTGAATGTCAGTCATGCCTCTCCGAAATGCACCAGCAATCAGCTTTTTAAAGGAGTGCTTGATGATATGTCAACGGGGGCCTTTAACGGCAGGATATTCGTTCATAAGGATGCACAGGGTACTTCGGCGTATCAGAAGAACAATAATATACTCCTTACAGATGATGCAAAAATGGACACAAAACCCCAGCTGGAGATCTATGCTGATGATGTAAAATGCAGTCATGGAGCAACGGTTGGCCAGATGGATGAAAATGCCCTGTTTTATCTCCGGTCACGGGGAATAAGCAAACGGGAAGCACGTTTGATGCTTATGTTCGGATTTGCACATGAAGTCATCCAGAATATTCAGGTTGAGGCTCTCCGCGAAAGGATGGACAACCTTGTCATGCAACGTCTGAAAGGTGAACTTTCGAGATGTGCAAGTTGTATGGTGAAATGCGGTTAACATGGTGCGATAGTGAAGGATATAAATGACATAAGAGCTGATTTTCCGATACTGGGCAGAAAAGTTTACAATAAGCCTCTGGTATATTTCGACAATGGGGCAACAACTCAAAAACCCCGGTGCGTTATTGATACGGTCAATGAAGTATTCTCGGCCTATAACAGCAATATTCACCGGGGCGTTCATTTTTTGAGCGACAAAGCTTCGGAGGAATATGAAAATGCCCGTGAAAAAGTCCGTTCCTTCATCAATGCAGGAAAGAAGGAAGAAATTATCTTTACTTCCGGGACAACCGGATCAATTAATGCAATTGCGTTTTCATTCGGTGAAAGATATATCAGCAAGGGTGATGAAATTATAATAAGCCATCTCGAGCATCATGCAAATATTGTTCCCTGGCAGATGATGTGCGAGAGAAAGGGAGCGAAGTTGCGGGTGATCCCTGTGAATGACAATGGGGAAATAATCTTTGAGGAGTACCTTAAATTGCTGACCGGAAGGACCAGGCTTGTAGCTGTAACCCAGGTCTCCAATTCCCTCGGAATAATTCTTCCGGTAAAACAGATTATTGATGCTGCTCATTCAATAAATGTCCCGGTGCTGGTCGACGGAGCCCAGGGGATACAGCATGGGGTTACAGATGTAAGGGATTTGGATTGCGATTTCTATGCGTTTTCGGGGCATAAGATCTATGGACCGACAGGAATAGGTGTCTTATACGGAAAAACAAATCTGCTCGAAGACCTTCCTCCCTATCAGGGTGGCGGCGATATGGTACAGAATGTCTCTTTCAGTAAAACAACGTATAATGAACTGCCGTTCAAGTTTGAGGCCGGTACAATGAATTTCCCCGGGGCCATTGGCCTTGCCACTGCAATTGATTACCTCCTGTCCCTCGGAATGGAAAATATTAAAAGAAGAGAAAATGAACTTTTAAAATATGCTGCACAAAGATTGGAAGCGGTCAGAGGATTAAAAATCTACGGGAATTCAGAACAGAAAATATCGATCATATCATTCCTGCTGAAAGATATTCATATGTATGACACCGGAATGGTTCTAGATAAGCTTGGAATAGCAGTAAGGACAGGGACTCATTGTGCGCAGCCTGTAATGGACAGGTTTGGGATTGAAGGAACAGTAAGAGCATCAATGTGTTTTTATAATACGTTTGAAGAGATAGATATTCTTGGCACAGGAATTGAAAAGGTTATTTCAATGTTTTCATGAAAAAAATATGACGGTCAGCGAGGTTCAGGATTCAATAATAGAGGAGTTTTCGGAATTTGAAGAGTGGATGGATAAGTATAACCTGCTTATTGAGATGGGCAGAGAACTGCCGGTAATAGATCCGGTATTCAAAACGAAAGATTTTCTTATTGAAGGATGTCAGTCTAAAGTCTGGCTTCACCCTGAATTTGATGGAAAGAAAATAAAATTCACAGCCGACAGTGATGCCATAATTACAAAAGGCATCGTGGCGCTTCTTATAAAGGTCCTTTCTGACAGAACACCTGAAGAAATTATTTCAGCCGATCTGTATTTCATTGATAAGATAGGCCTGAGACAGAACCTCTCACCAACACGTTCCAACGGGCTTTTATCAATGGTTAAGCAGATAAGGTTGTACGCGATAGCTTACAATGCAAAGCAAAAAATCTGATGATGGATAAGAGTCAGTTTTCTGAAAAGGAATTAAAGATCATTGAGGTACTCAGGACTATCTATGACCCTGAGATCCCTGTAAATATTTATGATCTTGGATTGATTTATAAGGTTTTGGTTGATGATGAGAAAACAGTTCATATTACAATGACCCTTACGGCACCAAATTGCCCGATTGCCGATCAGTTGCTGGAAGAGGTCAGGGAAAAAGCCGGCAGTACAGAAGGTATCGGAAAGGTCGATCTTAAACTTACATTTAATCCACCATGGAACCCTGATAATCTCAGTGATGAGGTTAAGCTTGAACTGGGATTTCTGTAAATTTGCATATATGGAATCTGGGTTAATTCAGGACCTGTCGGATCAGATCAGGGAGAAAGCAAGGGAACTTGGCTTTGATCTTTGCGGTATGGCGAGGACCAGGGTCCTGTCGGATAACGGGAAGATCCTTGAGAAATGGTGTGAAGCCGGGATGAACGCCGGAATGATTTATCTTCAGCGAAATATCGAAAAGAGGATCAATCCGGGTTTGCTGATGCCTGATGCAAGATCAATCGTAGTAACAGGCTTGTCTTATTATACGGAACTCAAACAAAAGGACCCCCGGGCACCGGTGCTGTCGAGATACGCATATGGATTGAATTACCACGACGTCATCTCCCCGATGCTTGAAAAGCTTCTGGAATTCATTAAGACTATTGTACCTGGCTGTGATGGAAGGGTGTTCTGTGACTCAGGCCCGCTTCTTGAAAAGGCATGGGCCCGGCAGGCCGGATTAGGCTGGCAGGGGCGACATTCAATAATGATCAACAGGGAAATAGGATCATTCTTTTTTATAGGAGCAGTTGTCCTTAATATAGAACTTGATTATGATACTCCTTTCGATGGTGATTACTGCGGGACTTGTACCAAATGTATAGAAAAGTGTCCGACAGGCGCTATAAATGACGACCGTACAATAGATGCAAGAAAATGTATAGCTAACCTGACTATTGAGAACAGAGGGCCAATACCGGAAGAAATAATTCCCAGACTGCAGGGAAGGGTCTATGGCTGTGATATATGCCAGAATGCCTGCCCGTGGAATAATTCCCCGCAGGCCAGAGCTCATCCGGCATTTGCAATTAATGACAAAGTAGCGGCAATGACACGGGAGGACTGGCTTTCCCTCACTGAAGATGAGTATGACAGACTGTTTAAAAACAGTGCACTTGAGAGAGTGAAATATACTGATCTGTTACGAAATATTTCAGCCGCAATAAAATCGATGGATTATCAGTAGCTTTTTTGACCAGTAATGAAAAAGGCTGAAATTCTTCAGCCTTTTTACCTGTTTTAACCTAATCTAACTTAACCTAACCTAACCAAATCAATTAAAATGATTTTATCAATTGTAATCCTTTAACATAAGCATGAGCTTCTGCCTGGTAAAGAAAATCCTGCTTTTTACTGTACCAATTTTTAATCCAAGCTCATCCGCAATTTCCTTATATTTATATCCTTCAATATGCATTCTGAATGGTATCCTGAATTCATCTTCAAGTGAGTTTATTGCCTTTTCAATCTCTGCTTCAGAGTAATTCGATTCAGGAGAAACAAAGCCCTTGTCTTGTGGCTGATTTAAATAGTAAAGATCCTTTGTCCCGTCAATTATAGTGTTCTCTTTCGAATTACGCCTGTAATTATTAATGAACGTATTCTTCATTATTGTGAAAACCCAGGCTTTAAGGTTTGTATAATCGACGAATTTGTCTTTGTGAGTAATTGCTTTGAGATATGTGTCCTGCACAAGGTCAAGGGCAGTATCACGGTCGTATGTGAGGCTCATGGCAAATCTTTGAAGATTTGACTTCATCCCTATAAGGGTATTGTTGAATTCGTGAGTTGTCATAGCTTCAGTTTTTATTTTATGCATACAAAAATATGCTAATAAAATAAGATAAACAAATCTGAATATCTTAAAATCTGTTAAAATTAAGAGGATTCTAAATAACTTTGATCCATAAATATTTTAAAATGATGATAATATGGATTGATTTTAAGCTGTTGTATAAATTATTTTTTCGTAAATTTTTGTCTTAATCCTGTACCCTGTACCTTTAGCCTCTACGCCGGACGCCGGACGTTGGACGCCGGATCCCGGATGCCGGATGCCGGATGCCGGATGCCGTAACATTGCATAATCTCACTAACTTTACTATATTTAGAAAAAAAAGAATGCAATACAGCATAAAGCTTAAGAACGGACAGATACTGAGGGGATTTCTTAACAGTCCCGGTGAAAGGACAAGGGCGAACATAATATTTGTACACGGGCTGGGCGAGCATGTAAACCGTTACAATTCCTGGGCCGGATCTTTTAACAGGGAGGGGATTGGCTTCACAGGACTTGATCTGCCTGGCCATGGTTCTTCTGATGGCAGGAGGGGTCATATAAGAAGTTATTCTCTCACTGATGAGATGCTTGATATTCTTATACAACATATCAGGAGCACTTTCCCCGGAGTTCCGGTTTTTATTTATGGCCACAGTCTGGGAGGAGGAATAGTACTTGACTATCTTCTCAGGAAAAAACCGGCTGTAAAGGGCGCCATTGTTACGTCGCCCTGGTTGAAGCTCTCATTTCAGCCTGACAAATTCAAACTGGTACTTATTTCGGTGATAAAGAATATTCTTCCGGGACTGGTTCAGCCTTCCGGACTTGTAACAGCGAACTTATCACAGAGCAGAGATGTTGTTGAAAAATATAATTCAGATCCTCTTGTCCATGGCAAGATCTCTGTAAGCCTTGCCGACAGTGCAATGGTAGCTGCAGAGCGGTCGCTCAGACATTCTGAAGAGCTTGATATTCCGCTTCTTATAATGCACGGAAGCAGGGATATGATATGTTCACCAGAAGGGAGTTCGGGTTTTGCCGCGGGAACAAAAATGGCTGAATTAAAGATCTGGGATGGTGGATTTCACGAACTTCATAATGAACCGTTTAAAGATGAGGTATTTGTATATATTACAAGCTGGATGAACAGAATGCTGAAGTGATCTTTAAGTTATGGAGCTCAGAACGACATTTGAAATAGCAGCATCGGAAAGCAGGATCAGCTATAATGATCCGGTTCTGTTTATAGGATCCTGCTTTGCAACAGAAATAGGTAATCAGTTTGTGGCCGGGAAGATGCCTGTCCTTATTAACCCTTCCGGAACAGTCTATAATCCGGTATCGGTTTGTAATACTCTCGATACAATTACCGGCGGAAAGAAATACACCCGGGACGATTTATATAATTATAATGGTGTCTGGTTAAGTTTCAATCATTATACAGATTTTTCATCGGAAGATCCGGAAGCTGTTCTGGAATCGATAAATGAAGCAGCGGAGAGGTCTCGTTTGTTTATTTCTGCAGCACGGTTCCTGTTTATTACTTTCGGAACTGCAAGAGTATACCGGTGGAAAGGATCCGGAAGAATAGTATCCAACTGTCATAAGATCCCTTCCTCCGAATTCACGGATGAACTTCTTTCCCCCGCCGAAATTGTTAATCTGTGGTATGAAGAACTTACTGAACTGAAATCACTTTTCCCGTCATTGAAGGTTGTGTTTACAATAAGTCCGGTACGTCACTGGAAAAATGGGGCACATGGCAACCAGGTAAGCAAATCCGTTCTGTTTCTGGCTGTCGAAGAGTTAATGCATCACCCGTCAAAACCAGGTTATTTTCCTGCATATGAATTGGTTATGGATGATCTTCGTGATTATCGTTTTTATGATGATGATATGCTTCACCTATCATCAGCGGCAATAAACTATGTATGGCAAAGGTTTTCTGACTGTTATCTCGATGCCAGGACCGTGGAGCTCAGGAACGAGGTTCTGAAAGTTACAAGGGCATTTAACCACAGGCTGACAAGCCCCCTGGAAAGCAGGAAGATGGAATTTGCCCGGTCAATGATTGACAGGATAAAAACCATCGAAAATAAGATTCCCACGATTGATCTTACCGGCGAAAGGGCTTATTTCAATAAAATTCTGGGAAAATAATTGATTGGGGAATAAGGTGTGAGGCGTGAGGTTTGAGAGGAGTGAGTGTGAGTGTGAGGTGGGGAAGGCCGGAATCATTCCGAATCTTCGATCATTATTTTCTTCACAACACGGACGCCGTCGCTGAATATTATTGTAACGAGGTACATTCCGCGTCCGGGATTGTCGAGGATGATTTTATTGAGAGTCTGAGGATTATTATATTGTGCCCTGTAAATGTCCTGGCCGATAATATTTGTAATCTTAACGAATGAAACATCACGGTCAGTCTTTATGTTAAAATAATCTTCCCTTACCGGAACAGGATAAATGCTTACGGTGACATCAGGACCTTTCGATGTCATACCCTGTTTCAGCCGTAAAGATGCAACAGCAGTACTATCCTTCTGGGCCTGAAGGCTAAGACTGAAAAATACAGACAGAATAAAGAGTATAACTTTCTTCATACATGCCGTTTTGGGAACTGCATCAAAAATTGTGCTAAAGATAGTAAAAAATTAAATAAAATGATCATACAGCTTCAGTGCTTTATCAAGATCCTCAGGAGTATCTATCCCGAAACTCTCCCATTCAGTAACAGCACACCTTATTTTATACGAGTTTTCGATCCATCTGTTCTGCTCAAGTGATTCTGCTTTTTCAAGCGGGCTTCTTGCCAGCTTTGTAATTTTTTTAAGGATATCGGTCCTGTAGGCGTACATTCCCAGATGTTTATAATAAACATGCTTTTCACTCCATTCGGCAGCCGGCAGATCCCTTACAAAAGGTATTGCTGCCCTGCTGAAATATATGGCATTTCCATCAGTATTGAGGATCACTTTCGGCTGGTTAGGATTAAAAATGTCTTCTCCGGGCGAAGTTTTCCTTACAAGGGTAGCTAGTTCAGTTTCTTTATCTTTGAAACACGATTTCAGAAGATCTATCTGTCCGGGTTTAATAAATGGTTCATCGCCCTGAACATTTATAACCACGTCGACATTTACTCCTGTTTCTGCAATTATCTTTCCGACTGCCTCGGCACATCTGTCAGTACCGCTAGGGTGATCGGGGGATGTCATGACAACCTTTCCTCCAAATTGCCTTACCGCGTCACTGATCCTGTGATCGTCAGTGGCAATGTAAACAAGGTCAACTGATTTCAGGGCCTGTTCATAGACTCTTCTTATCATTGACTTGTCACCTATCATTGCCAGAGGTTTGCCGGGAAACCTTGTTGATGCGTAACGTGCCGGAATTATGGCTGCGAACTGATATCCAGACTCATTTTTCATGAGGCCAATTTACAAAAATTGCATTTCCCATTGTTTTAAAAATATCTTAAATTCGCACCAACTTCTGACGATTTATGAAAGACCTTCAAAATATAAAGCAAAGGTTCGGTATTATTGGTAATTATGAGGGACTTAACCGTGCGATTGATATTGCGGTACAGGTTGCTCCGACTGATCTTTCGGTTCTGATAACCGGAGAAAGCGGTACCGGGAAGGAGGTTTTTCCCCAGGTGATTCACAGTTACAGCGCAAGAAAACATGGACCATATATTGCCGTAAACTGCGGTGCTATTCCTGAAGGGACTATTGATTCCGAGCTGTTCGGTCACGAAAAGGGGGCCTTTACAGGTGCCACTGACAGCAGAAAAGGTTATTTTGAAGTTGCAGACGGCGGGACGATCTTTCTCGATGAGGTGGCTGAATTACCCCTCTCCACCCAGGTACGCCTTCTCAGGGTCCTGGAAACAGGTGAATTTATCAGAGTGGGTTCATCAAAAGTTCAGAAAACAAATGTAAGGGTAATTGCTGCCAGTAATGTCGATGTTCCCAATGCCATTGATCACGGACGTTTCAGGGAGGATCTGTTTTACAGGCTGAATACTGTTCCTATCCGGGTGCCGTCTCTGAAGGAGAGAGGCGAAGATATAATACTTCTTTTCAGAAAATTCGCTGTCGATTTTGCTGATAAATACAGAATGCCTGCCATAAGGATCGACGCTGATGCAAGGATTCTACTTCTGAATTACTCCTGGCCGGGAAATGTAAGACAGCTGAAGAATATCACCGAGCAGATCTCAATTATCGAAAAGGAACGCGACATCACAGCAGTAACACTGAGATCATATCTTCCGGATTATGAAGGTGTGAAATTACCTGCGATAATCAAAAAGGAAGAGGAAAAAACATATGCTTCCGAAAGAGAAATACTGTACAAGATCCTTTTTGACATGAAGAGTGACATGAATGATCTGAAAAAGCTTGTATATGATTTCATACAGAGCGGAGATTCAAATATTACAATTGGAGAAACAAATTCCGGTATTATTAAAAATCTCTTCAGGGATTCAAAGACAGAAAGAGCTACAGCCAAGGTACCGGATGCTTCACCGGTCGATTTTACATCCCGCTCAGGACTGGAAGATATCCAGGATACTGAGGAAATAGTTGAGGAATCATTGTCATTGGCTGACAAGGAAGTTGAAATGATAAGAAAAGCACTCGGGAAATTTAACGGCAAAAGAAAAATGGCGGCTCATGAGCTTGGCATTTCGGAAAGAACCCTTTACAGGAAAATAAAAGAGTATGGAATTGAAATGTGACCAGAGGGGAAGAAATCCTTTAATGATGATCCCGTTCATATTACTGACCGGATATATCCTTCTTCTGAATAGTTGTAAAATTTCATATTCCTTTTCCGGGGCCAGCATCTCTCCTGATGTCAAAACAATAAGCATTCAGTATTTTCAGAACAGAGCCAGCCTTGTACAACCCGGTCTGAGCCAGAATCTGACGGATGCTCTTATAGATAAATGTAAATCACAGACTAACCTGGGATTCGTGAACGGAATAGGCGATGTAAATTTTGAAGGCGAAATTACAGATTATAATACAAGGCCTCTTACAGTATCAGCAGATGCACAGGCTGCAACAAACAGGTTTACAATAACCGTAAGAGTGAAATTCACCAACGCCATCGATCCTGACCTGAGCTATGAACAGAGCTTCTCAAGATATGAAGATTACGACAGCGCCTTATCACTTGGTGATGTTGAAGATTCTCTTTCTGAAAAAATCATCGAGTTGCTGATCGAGGATATTTTTAATAAGGCTTTTGTGAACTGGTAGATAAGATGAACAGGACAGACTTTTTAAAGCTTATCGAAGGTCAGGGCCCCGGTAACCATACCGAGCTCGGTGAATTGAGCTCTCTCATCAGCGTTTTTCCATATTTCCAGAGTGCCTATATGCTTCTCCTGAAAGGAATGAAAAACACCGGTGATGTAAAGTTCGAAAACCAGCTAAGGAATTCGGCTATGAGAATAGCCAGCCGTGAAGTATTATATTATTATCTTCAGAAAGAACCGGAACCAGCAGCCCGGATTCCTGATAAAGAAGTTGATCCGGCAGTTACTCCGGAAAATATACATAAGGAGGATGACGGGACAGATACACAGCAGGTTGTCATTGAGACTGCAAAGAACAGTGCTGACTTTATACACGAGATCGAAAAAGAGGAGGGAATCCCCGAATCTGAAAATAAACCTCAGGGTTATTCTATTGTGATAACTGCCGAATCGGGGGATAAGGAATCGGATGCTTCGATTATTGTTATAAATGAAGAATCGGGAGAGATTGAAGAACGAATCGTATATATGGATCCGGGATTCTCTGTACCCGAAAAAGAAGACCTTCTTGAGCTGGATACCGAACCTGACAAAATTTCTGAATTTCCGGAATCGGACGCTAGCGGGATGGAAGAGGATATTCCTGAACCTTTGTCAGCAAAGCAGGTTCAGGCTGAGCTAATAGACAGGTTTATTATTGCAAATCCGCGGATCGAGCCTGTAAAGGAAAAGACCGACAACCCGGTAATAGATATATCCAAACCATTCACAGAACCGAGGGAAGAGTTCTTAACTGAAACTCTTGCAAGGATATATGTTAAACAGGGATACTTTTCGAAGGCAATTGATATTTATGAAAGATTAAGTTTGAAATATCCGGAAAAAAGCAGTTACTTTGCATCTCTAATTTTGGAAGTGAGGGAACACATAAAAAAATAAGGGAATGGGAATATACATTTTCATAACAGTTTTGATATTAGTAGCCTGTATTCTTCAGGTATTGATAGTATTGGTCCAGAATTCAAAAGGAGGGGGGCTTGCTGCCAATTTTACATCCACAGGTCAGACAATGGGTGTAAGAAAAACTGCCGATTTCCTTGAAAAATCGACATGGACACTTGCTGCAGCAATTCTGATACTTTGTGTCGTTGCAACTGCAACAATTCCCCGTGGCGGTGAAACACAGCAATCAAGGATAAGCACCCAGATTAACAATGCTGTTGATCCCAATGCTATTCCTACATTACCGACTGCTGTTCCTCCGGCTTCGACCACTACAACACCTCCGGCAGGAGGCGAAGACCAGCCACAGAATTAATTTTTATATTAAATATGATATTCTGAAGTGTCAGTTTGTCACAAACTGACATTTTTTATTTCAAAAATGACATATTTGGCTATTTGGCATAAATTATGCTCACAGAGACGTCAGTAAAACAATATTTAACTTTAAAACTATTGATAACATGGCACAACTAAAAGGAAAGATTCTGGCAGGAAAGGTTCTTGTTAAACCGAATGAAGCTGAAGCTAAAACTGCCAGCGGGATAATTATTCCGGATTCAGCAAAGGAAAAACCTCGCCAGGGAAAAGTTGTTCTCGCGGGTGCAGCAAAGAAAGATGAGGAGATGGAAGTGAAAAAAGGTGACGAAGTCCTCTATGGTAAATATTCCGGTCAGGAACTTACAATTGATGGGGAAGACTATCTGCTTATCTCACAGTCAGATATTCTTTTTATAATGTAATTCAGAAACCAATAAATCAATAAAAAATGGGAAAAGAGATTAAGTATAATATTGATGCACGTGCACTTCTTAAAGAAGGTGTTGATCAGCTTGCAGATGCGGTAAAAGTTACCCTTGGTCCGAAAGGCCGTAATGTGGTACTTGAGAAAAAATTCGGCGCTCCTCTCGTTTCAAAGGACGGAGTGACTGTTGCCAAGGAAATAGAACTTTCGGATCCATATAAGAATATGGGTGCACAGATGGTTAAGGAGGTTGCTTCAAAAACCGGTGATATAGCAGGTGACGGTACTACTACTGCAACTGTACTTGCTCAGTCAATAATAAATGTAGGACTGAAGAACATAACTGCCGGTGCAAATCCAATGGATGTCAAAAGAGGTATCGACAAAGCAGTTGAAAAAGTTGTTGAAAGTATCAAATCACAGGCTCAGCTTGTTGGTGATGATCTGAAAAAGATCGAACAGGTTGCAAGGATCTCCGCCAACGACGATCAGGAAATAGGTAAGCTCATTGCTGAAGCCATGAGCAAGGTACATAAAGAAGGTGTCATAACTGTTGAAGAATCAAAAGGAACTACAACATCAGTTGAAATAGTTGAAGGTATGCAGTTCGACCGCGGATATATATCGGCATATTTCGTAACGAATACCGATAAGATGGAAGCAGAGCTCGAGAATCCGTACATCCTTATTTATGATAAGAAAATATCATCGATGAAGGATATGCTTCCTATACTTGAATCATCTGCCCAGACCGGGAAACCTCTTCTGATAGTTTCAGAAGATATTGAAGGAGAAGCTCTTGCAACACTTGTTGTAAACCGTCTGCGCGGTTCACTGAGAGTTTGTGCAGTTAAAGCCCCGGGCTTTGGCGACAGAAGAAAAGAGATGCTTGAAGATATTGCAATTCTGACAGGTGGTACCGTTATTTCCGAAGAAAAAGGCCTCAAGCTTGAACATGCAACACTCGATATGCTTGGTACATCCGAGAAAGTAACCGTAAACAAGGAAAATACCACAATTGTGAACGGTTATGGTGATAAGGACATGATCCAAGCCCGTATTGGCCAGATCAAACAGCAGATGACAACCACAACTTCCGATTATGATAAGGAAAAGCTTCAGGAAAGACTTGCGAAGCTGGCCGGTGGAGTGGCAGTACTTTATATCGGAGCCGCCTCAGAGGTTGAAATGAAGGAGAAGAAAGACCGCGTGAACGATTCATTGCATGCTACCCGTGCTGCTATTGAAGAAGGCATTGTTCCCGGTGGTGGTGTCGCATATATCCGTGCAACAAAAGCACTGGAAGGTCTGAAAGGTGAAAATGAGGATCAGACAACCGGTATTGAAATTATTAAGCGTGCAATTGAAGAACCTCTCCGCCAGATCGCAGTTAATGCAGGCATGGAGGGAGCTGTTGTTGCCCAGAATGTGAAATCAGGTAAAGGCGACTATGGGTATAATGCACAGACAAATAAATTTGAGAAGCTTTTTGCAGCAGGCGTTATTGATCCTGCAAAAGTTACCCGCGTAGCACTCGAAAATGCAGCATCGATAGCAGGTATGTTCCTGACAACAGAAGCTGTAATTGTCGAGGAAAAAGAAGATAAACCGCAGATGCCGCCTCAGGGAATGGGTGGTGGAATGCCGGGAATGATGTAATACCAACATCAACATATAATTAATTACTTCAGGGGCGTTGTATTCAACGCCCCTACTTATTATATTTGCACCTGATTTAGAACCTGCAATCCTGATGGATAATATCCGAAACTTCTGTATAATAGCACATATCGACCACGGTAAAAGCACTCTGGCAGACCGTCTCCTTGAAAAGACCAACACTGTAAGCGAGAGAGATTTCCAGGATCAGGTTCTTGATAACATGGATCTTGAAAGGGAAAGAGGGATCACGATCAAGAGTCATGCTATACAGATGGAATATACTTATGAAGGGAAAAAATACCTGCTGAACCTTATCGACACCCCCGGGCATGTCGATTTTTCATATGAGGTTTCACGATCCATAGCATCCTGTGAGGGTGCCCTTCTTGTGATCGATGCCACACAGGGAATACAAGCCCAGACAATTTCAAACCTGTACATGGCCATCGATCATAACCTCGAGATTATTCCCGTGCTGAACAAGATGGATATGGCAAGCGCCATGCCTGAGGAAGTTAAAGACCAGATAGTTGATCTTACCGGATGCAAAAGGGAGGATATAATTGAGGCCAGTGCAAGAACCGGAATGGGTGTTGACAGAATACTTAGTGATATTGTCAGGCTTATCCCGCCTCCGAAGGGTGATCCGGAAGCTCCTCTTCAGGCCCTTATCTTCGACTCGATATTCAATTCTTTCAGGGGGATCATAGTATATTTCAAGATCGTAAACGGAACCCTGCGAAGGGGAGACAGGGTTAAATTTGTAAGCACCGATCATGAATATAATGCCGATGAGATCGGCGTACTGAAATTCAAGCAGGATCCGCGTGATGTTATGGGTCCGGGAAGTGTAGGTTATATTATATCCGGCGTAAAGAATTCTGCTGAAGTCAGGGTTGGAGATACAATTACTCAGGTAAAGAATCCGTGTGACAAGGCAATTGAAGGTTTCGAGGAAGTAAAACCGATGGTTTTTGCCGGAATGTACCCGGTTGACGCTGATGAATACGAAGATCTGAGGAGCTCAATCGAAAAGCTTCAGCTCAACGATGCTTCCCTTACTTTCGTACCGGAATCCTCTGCAGCACTCGGGTTCGGATTCAGATGCGGATTCCTCGGATTGCTTCATATGGAAATAGTCCAGGAACGCCTTGACCGCGAATTTAACATGGACGTTATTACAACAGTTCCCAATGTATCATTCAGGGTTCTTACAACAAAGGGAGAGGAGATAGATGTTCATAATCCTTCAGGCTTGCCTCCTGTAACAAACATTGAAATTATCGAGGAACCATATATTGTTGCACAGGTGATCACACAGGCAGATTTTACCGGGGCAATAATGAATCTTTGTATTGACAAGAGAGGTACTCTGAAAAATCAGGTATATCTTACCCGTGACAGGGTTGAACTGACTTTTGAAATGCCTCTTTCCGAGATCGTATTTGATTTCTATGACAAGCTCAAGAGTATTTCGAAGGGATATGCATCATTCGATTATTATTACAGCGGCTATCAGAAAGCTGATCTTGTTCGGCTTGACATACTTCTTAACGGGGAAATGGTAGATGCATTGTCAACACTTATTTACCGTGGTCATGCCTATGATTTCGGCCGTAAAATGTGTGTGAAGCTGAAGGAACTGATCCCGCGGCAGCAATTTGAAATTGCAATACAGGCAGCAATAGGGGCAAAGATAATTGCCCGTGAAACTGTGAAAGCTGTACGAAAAGATGTTACAGCCAAATGCTATGGCGGCGACATCACTAGAAAAAGGAAGCTTCTTGAAAAACAGAAGAAGGGAAAGAAGAGAATGAGGCAGATCGGGAATGTAGAGGTACCACAACAGGCATTCCTGGCTGTTCTGAAGCTGGACTGACACTATTATTAATCAGCCTGTGATTAAAAAAATCTATTATTTGTTGAGGATTGCGGATTTTTATAAAAAATTGTTAAATTAGCTGCCGGATAAACAGTGGATAAATAAGATATATTAATCCTTTTATCTAACCGTAACCGAATACCCTGATCGGACAGATCAGGGTTTTTTATCAGCATATCAGCTTGTACCCTTTGCCATGGACATTGAGGATCCTTACTTCAGGGTCCTTCCTGAGATATTTTCTGAGTCTTGTAATATAGACATCCATACTGCGGGCATTGAAATAATTATCGTCAATCCAGATTGACTTGAGTGCAAAATTCCGTTCGAGTATATCTCTTCCATACCTGCACAGCAGTTCAAGAAGCTCGGATTCTTTTGTTGTTAGCCTGGTTTCCTGACCTTCGATTATGAGAAGCTGCCTCATCGTATCAAATGTATAGTTGCCGATTGTATAGATATCCTGTTTACCCGGGGCAGCGGCCGGTACACTTCTCTTGAGGACTGCCTGGATCCTGTAAAGGAGCTCTTCCATTGAAAATGGTTTTGTAATGTAGTCGTCGGCTCCGGATCGAAATCCTTCAAGAACATCTTCTTTCTGACTTTTGGCAGTAAGGAAAATCAGAGGTATATCCGGTTTTATCCTCCTCATTTCACGTGCCAGTGTGATCCCGTCCATTTCAGGCATCATAATGTCGAGAATACAGAGGTCAAAACTCTCTTTTATGAAAGCTTCCAATGCCTGAATGCCATTCACGAACAGTATCGTGTCGTATTTCTTTACCGTGAGATAGTTCTTTAACAGATTTCCTAGGTTACTATCGTCTTCTGCCAGTAGGATTTTTGTGCTTTTCATCTTCTCCCGTTTTGAGGAATAAAAATAGTAAATCTGGTGCCTTTATTGAGATGGCTTTCAGCCTTAATGGTGCCGTTATGTTCGTCAATTACTTTCTTTACATAACTTAAACCCAGACCGAAGCCTTTTACATTATGTACATTACCCGAATGGACACGATAAAACTTATCGTAAATCCTGTTCAGGTCTTCCTTGCTTATGCCGATCCCTTTATCTTCAATAACAATTATTATACCCTTCCGGTTGTTTTTTGTTGCGATTGTAATATCGGGCTGACCTTTTGAATATTTGATGGCATTATCAATCAGATTCGATAATGCATTCTTAAAATGGATTTCGTCAATCATTACTGATTCTGACGCTGCCTTGAAATCAGTATCGATCCTGCCGTTCGAACTTCTGATCTGCAGCTTATAATTATCTATTACATCCAGAAGCACTTTATTAAGATCGAGAGAGACGAAATTAAGTTTCATTTTTGCCTTTTCGAAGATCGCCATCTGAAGTACTTTCTCGACCTGGAATTTGAGTCTCATGCTCTCATCCGAAATCACCTTCGCGAGAGAGTTAATATTCTTGCTGGCATCAGAAACCGATTTATCAGCCAGAAGCTGGGATGCAAGAGAAATTGTGGAGATGGGTGTCTTCAGTTCATGGGTCATATTGTTTATAAAGTCATTCCTTATTTCCGATAATTTCTTTTGCCGGAAAATTACCATGAACGTTCCGGCCGAGAGTAAAAGGAGTAACGATGCGAAGAGGGTTGAAAGAATGGCAAGATTGCCAATTTTCCCAAATTTATAATGCTGTTCCTGAAGGCAATACATAACAAGCTGATTCTGGCTGGGTACTGGATCGTTCGGGAACAGCTGGATTATGAATTTGTTTGTCCCGGGTGCGTCTGTAAATCCTGCAGTTTTCCATATCTGTCCGTAACGGCCGGAACGTATCGAATATTCAAACTCAAGATCAATACCTGCATTTGTGAGCGCCTTGCGAAGCATAGGCTTAAGATCAGCGGGATTGATTCTCTCCCTTATATCGGGTGTGTTGTAAAGGATCTTGTCCATTATGTTTTCGAGAACCACGATCTTGTTTGATACCCGTCCGCTTAGTTCTGCATTTATTGCCTGCTGTGATGTTTCATATGATTCATCGGCCGGATAATCCGATACATTCTCCTCGGAAATGAAGATCTTTTGTCCTGATCCGGTAATGGCAACCGGTTCTTCCGGATTGTTAAGGCCATAAATCTCCAGTAACTTGGAATTAGGCTGATATCCTCTTAATTTCCTTGCAAGAGGAGAGTCTCTTGGGACAATAGCCGTTACTGAATCGGCCGATACAGGATCAATCTCCTCCATGATCAGGTTAATAAGTTCATTTTCTTCAAGATCAATTATTACAGATTCGAGGGCTTTGTTTGCAAGCATCCTGAATTCCTGATCGGTAATCCCGATTGCATTACGGATCCAGTATACCTGAATAAGGATCAGTCCTGACAGCGTCAGAAAGAATAAAAGAGCCAGTAATACAATCGTACTTTTTTTCATATAGTTGCAAAAGTACTACTATATATAAATTATGTTAAGACTCTTTAACTTTCTTTAACAACATTACATATAGTCTGAACGTTTATATGAACAATACCCGGTCTGAAAGGTTAAGAAATTTAACTATTAATTAAATTATTGTTAATCTTAATATCAGTATAAATAAAAATTTGGTTATATTAATTGCATGTAATATCTTTGTACAGGATTTGGCACGAAATTTGAAATACAAAATATAGAGGTTTTTTTCATAGGTTAGGTTAGTTTTAGGGTTATCAAAAAGTGAGCCGTCTCCGCCCGGAGGCGGCTCTTCTTATTTATTAATGCTTCTGATATTACTGATTTCCCGGCAGGAGACCTTACAGTTTAGTGAATGAGAAATCCCGAATTCCTGTCCTTTAAAATTTCTGTTCCTATCTTAAATACTGCCGTGATGCATTCAATATTCCTGAGAAGAGATATGATCCTGCCTGTATCAGATTCAATGTCAATATTATGGATATGGAGGAAATAATCCATGTTTTTCATTTTCCTTATCAGATAATGTTTCCCCGAACGGTTAGAGGTGAGGTCATATACAGGTTCAGAGGGATCCGATGAGCTTGAAAATCTGCTGAAGATCAGTTCCTCGTTATTTTCATCCTTAAGTATTACAGGAAGATTGCTTTTCAGGGAAATGCCTAATTTCCTGTTAAGTGCTATCGATATCTTATAATCAGGTTCTGCTGCAACTATGCCGAAAAGTATTGCTTCGGCATTTTCACCGATATTGAGGGTAACCTTTTTTATTTTGGGTGAGGACTTCATTTTACCTTTCCCGGCTTCATAAAGGTAGGAAAAATTAAAATATTAACCGGGCTGGTCCTGAATATCCCTTATTTTTTTCCATGCTTTGCAGGATGCTTCCTGTTCGGCTTCTTTCTTTGCAGATCCGTTGCCCTTGCCATATTCCTCTTTATTTATATAGAGTGTGGAAGTGAAAAACGACTTTTTCAGATTGAAATCGTATTCTTCATTATATGTGAATGTAAGCTGTAATTTATTTTTCTGTACCCATTCAAAAACAAGGCTTTTGTAATCTGTATCAGTTTTAATAATATTATCCAGATCAAGATACTTATTGAAAATATTCTTTATGAACAGCTTTTCAGTTTTTCTGAATCCCTTGTCGAGGAATATCGATCCTATTAATGCCTCGAAGGCGTCTCCGCAAAGGTTTTTGGCATTTTGGACAGAGTTTACATTACTTATAAGAAGCTTGTCAATTCCCATAGAGACGGCAAGCTGGTTGAGGACATCCCTGTTTACAGTACGGGACCGGATTTTTGTAAGGAATCCTTCACTGGCTTCCGGGAATTTCCTGAAAAGATAATCGGATAATATTGTATCGAGAACTGCATCTCCGAGATACTCAAGCCTTTCGTTATTAATTCTGTTACCGTCGGGCATTGTATAGGATGCAGAGCGGTGAATAAATGCTGCTTCATACAGTTGCAGGTTACCCGGCCTGAATCCCAGTATTTTTTTCAGGTGTGATCTGAACTCCCTTTTATTAAGCAGATAGGTGCCGTTAGATCTGATGGAGAGCAAGAATCTTAAAATTCAGCTTTTCTGATAACAATAGAAGCATTATGACCGCCGAACCCGAAAGTATTGCTGAGAGCAGCATTGATCTTTCTGGGTTGTGCTTTGTTGGGCGTAATATTAAGTTTCTGGTCTATCTGAGGATCAGGAACCTTAAAGTTAATAGTCGGAGGGACAATATCATAAAGGGTGGCCAGAATAGTTGCTATTGCTTCCACAGCGCCTGCTGCACCCAGAAGGTGCCCTGTCATCGATTTTGTCGCACTCAGATTCAAATTGTAGGAATGTTCCCCGAAGACTGCGAGGATCGCTTTTACTTCGGAAATATCCCCGAGGGGTGTGGCTGTTCCGTGGACATTAATATAATCAATGTCCTCCGGTTTAAGACCTGCATCCGATACAGCTATTTTCATTACGTCGCGGGCACCTGTTCCTTCAGGATGAGGTGCGGTAAGATGGAATGCATCAGCTGTCATGCCTGTACCAGCCAGTTCAGCATATATCTTTGCTCCTCTTGCCCTGGCATGTTCCAGATCTTCAACAATTATGGCTCCGCCTCCTTCTCCCATGACAAATCCATCGCGGGTAAGATCAAAAGGACGTGATGCTGTCAGGTATTCAGCATTGTTGGTTGACATGGCCATCATGGCATTGAAGCCGCCTATTCCGGGTTCATTTATTGCAGCCTCCGAGCCTCCTGTAATAAAGATATCAGCTTTGCCCAGTTTAATATAGTTAACCGCGTCGATCAAAGCATGTGTCGAAGAGGCGCATGCGGAAACAGTGGCAAAATTCGGACCCCTGAACCCATATTTGATTGATATGGACCCCGATGCAATATTACCTATCATCTTTGGAATGAAAAAAGGACTGAACCTTGGTGTTCCATCCCCCTGAACAAAACCTTTGATCTGATCATAAAAAGTACAAAGCCCTCCTATCCCTGACGACCAGATCACACCGACACGATCCTTGTTGATACTGTTCAGGTCGATACCTGAATCAGCAATTGCTTCATCGCATGATATATGTGCATACTGTGAATAAAGGTCAAGCTTGTTGGCCTCTTTTCTGTCGAAATACTTTGAAGAGTCGTAACCTTTTACTTCGCAGGCAAATTTGGTCTTGAACTTTTCAGTATTGAAGCGGGTTATCAGGCCCGCTCCGCTTATACCGTTTTGTAATCCTTCCCAAAATTCATGCAAATTCTTCCCCAATGGAGTTAAGGCTCCAAGTCCGGTAACAACAACTCTTCTCATAAATGGGATATTTTCAATGCAAATCTATTTTGCATTCTCCTCGATGTACTTTATTGCATCTCCAACGGTGCTGATGGTTTCTGCCTGATCATCAGGAATCCCTATGTTAAATTCCTTTTCAAATTCCATGATCAGTTCAACAGTGTCAAGAGAGTCAGCTCCCAGATCATTGGTAAAACTTGCTTCGGGAGTTACTTCCGATTCATCAACTCCGAGTTTGTCTACAATAATCTCTTTTACTCTTGTCGCAATGTCAGACATAATGATAAATTTTAATTAATATTAAGTTATGAACCCTGCAAAGAAATATATTTGTACTTTATTTTTCAAATGATTTTGGGATTTTTATTTTCTGTAATAGATATCAAGCAGGTAATCAGTAAGATAAACTTAAAATTCCCTTCAGGAAACAACTTTTCCCGATAATTTATAAGTGTCATATAATGAAGAATATAGCAATATTTGCTTCCGGGACCGGTACAAATGCTGAAAACATAATTAATTACTTTTCGACCAGAAACAGCGCCAAAGTGGTTCTTGTTTTATCAAATCGTCGTGAAGCCGGCGTACTTAAAAGGGCAGAAGCTCTGGGAGTCAATACATATATTTTCGACCGGAATGATTTTTATGTCAGCGGGTCAGTACTGAAACATCTGTTGCAGAGCCGTATTGATTTTATAGTTCTGGCCGGCTTCCTGTGGCTGGTTCCGGATAATATAATAAATCACTTTGAAGGCAGACTGGTTAATATACATCCGGCTCTGCTGCCTGCATATGGTGGAAAAGGGATGTATGGCGACAGGGTTCACAGGGCTGTTATTGAGAACAAAGACAGGGAATCGGGTATTACGATTCATTTCGTGAACAATAAATATGATGAGGGGGATATAGTCTTTCAGGCAAAGTGCAAGGTAGGAAGGTCAGACACGCCTGATTCTCTGGCTGCGAGGATACATGCACTCGAATACAGGTATTTCCCTGAAATAATTGAGAAGCTGATCCTTGAGATGGAATGAATGATCAGAATGAAGCCAGCAGTGCTTCGACAACTCTTTTGTTTTTCTCAAATCTTGCCAGGTTCTCTTCAAGTACCGGTTCAACGGGAGGCGCTTCGATTGTAAGGGGATCAACCGGAGAGCCGTTTTTATAGAATCTGAAATCGAGATGCGGACCTGAAGAAAGGCCGCTGCTGCCTACATAACCTATAATATCTCCCTGTTTAACGAATGTACCTGCCATAATTCCCGGTCCGAACCTGCTGAGGTGCAGGTAGGCTGTTGCATATACACTGTTATGCACTATCCTTACAACTCTTCCTGAGCCGCTTTCTGTTGTTGCTGCAGTTACCCTGCCGTCTCCTATCGCATGAACCGGTGTGCCGATTGGTGCCGCATAATCAACTCCGTAATGAGGCCGGCGGATCCTGAGAATAGGATGCAGTCTTGAAGAAGAATACCGGGAACTGATCCTTGAGAACTGAAGAGGGGCTTTCAGGAATGCCTTTCTCAGGCTGTTTCCAGTACTGTCGTAATAACTTTCCGTGCCGTTCTGGATGAAAGGTATTGCCAGCGTAGTTTTTCCTGCCCATGTAAATTGTGCACCGAAAATCCTTCCTATGCCCTGTGATTTATCATTGATGAATAGCTCTTCATAAATTACCCTGAAGCTGTCACCTTTCTGAAGACCAAAAAAATCAACTGTCCAGGCATAGATCTCTGAAAGGCTTACTGCGAGCATGGGATGAAGGCTGTCAGCCATCATTGCCTCCCATAGTGATGTCTCAATCGTTCCTGAAGAATACCTGATCTCCGATGTGATCTTCTGTCTGAACGGAGTTATATTCAGAGAATCCCGGAAACTGAATATATAGCTTGTTGCAGGTTCATGTTCATAGATCAGATACCCGGCCCTTCCGGCTGAATCATTATCGCAAAGGAGAAAATAGTTATTTCCTGCCCTGATCTTTCTGACATCAAAAACATCCGCAGAATTTCTGATCACTTCATCGATTTCCGGCATTGTAATGCCATGCTCCAGAAGAATCTGTGACAGTATGCCATTACGTTTTATCTTTCCCGAAACCAGGTTAAATGAATCTGCAGGTATGCCAAAAAACAGATTCACAGGTTTTTTTTCTTCCGGGTTAGCAGGAATTGTGTCAAACTCCAGTGTGTGGGCCACGGGTTCATTTAAATTGACACATGATACTGGTGAAATAATAAGTATGATGATTAACAGGGTTTTATACAAAAATGACATTCCGGGCAGCATTAATTCTTAATGACAACATTCACAATACGGTTTGGTACAACAATAATATTTGTCATGGTACCTGTAGCCAGCCACTTTTTTGCTCTTTCATCTTCAAGGACGATCCTGCTGATCTCATCCTTTGACATTGTAACCGGCAGCTCTATCTTAAACCTGAGTTTGCCATTAAAAGATACGGGATATTCAAAGACTTCTTCCTTCAGGTAATCCTCGTTTACCTGCGGCCAGGGTTCATATGCAACTGTATTCCTGTTTCCGAGGATATTCCAGAGTTCTTCGGCCAGATGCGGAGCGAACGGGGAAAGTATCCTGGTGAAAATCCCGGCCGTTCCGGCAGTGACCTTCCCTTTTTTTGTTGCCTGATTAAGGAAAATCATCATGGCAGAAATGGCTGTATTGAACCGCAGATTATCTATATCAGATTCTACCTTTCTTATCGCCTGATGCAATCCTTTAAGTATTTCGGGGTCTTCATCTCCTGGGGTTATATTTTCAGGATTTGAGAAGAACCTGAATGTTCTTCCGAGGAAATTGAATACACCTTTTACTCCTTTATCATCCCATGGCTTTGTCACATCAAGCGGACCCATGAACATTTCATAAAGTCTGAGTGAGTCGGCGCCGTACTTTGAAACGACATCATCGGGATTGACGACATTTTTTAGTGATTTAGACATTTTTGCAACGATCTGCCTCACTTCCGACCCGTTTTCCGTGTTGAAGAATTTCCCGTTACGTTCTTCAATTATATCTGCTGCTACTTTTGCTCCCGTTTCATTTTCGTAAGCATATGCAAGTATCATCCCCTGGTTGAAGAGCTTCTGGTAAGGCTCATCAGTCGAAACAATTCCGAGATCATACAGCACTTTATGCCAGAACCGGCTGTAGAGCAGGTGGAGGACAGCATGTTCCGCTCCTCCTATATAGATATCGACAGGCATCCAGTATTTTTCCTTTTCAGGATCGAAGATTCTTTTATCATTGGAGGGATCGATATAACGCAGATAATACCAGCATGATCCTGCCCACTGTGGCATGGTATTGGTTTCACGTCTTCCTTTTCTTCCGGATTTATCTTTTACAGTGAGCCAGTCTTCTGCATTTGCCAGAGGGGATTCCCCGGTCTCCCCCGGAAGATATTTTTCCATTTCGGGTAACTGCAGCGGAAGTTCTGATTCATCGAGCAGGGTGATCTCACCATCTTCCCAGTGGATCACCGGGAATGGCTCACCCCAGTACCTCTGCCGGCTGAAAAGCCAGTCTCTCAGCTTATAGTTGATCTTAGCCTTTCCTATATTTTTCGATTCGAGCCAGTCTGTGATCTTCGCTATACCGGCTTCCTTATTCAGACCGTTTATATCGATCCCTGTAAGCTTGTCTGATGAATTAATATATCTGCCGTCTTCGGTCCAGCATTCTTTTCCTTTAATGATCCTCTCTTTCTGTTCTTTATCTGAAACATCAGGATCCTGGATACATATGATCGGAAGACTGAATTTCTCAGCGAATTCAAAGTCACGGGTATCGTGTGCCGGAACAGCCATTATCGCACCGGTGCCATAGCCTGTCAGGACATAATCAGCCACCCAGACCGGAATTTTCTTATGATTGACAGGGTTGATTGCATACCTGCCGGTAAAGACACCTGTTTTTTCTTTTGCCAGGTCAGTACGGTCAAGATCGGATTTAAGTGAAGCAGCCCTGATATAGTTTTCCACTTCTGCAATATGGCCGGCTGTTGTTATCCGTTTTGTCAGCGGATGTTCCGGAGCGATAACCATATAGGTTGCACCGAAGAGTGTGTCGGGCCTCGTGGTAAAAACCCTCAGTACCTCATCAATTCCGTCGAGCCTGAAATCGACTTCTGCCCCTGTGGAACGGCCTATCCAGTTCCTCTGCATTTCCTTTATCCCTTCCGGCCAGTCGAGATCATCGATACCTTTAAGCAGCCTTTCAGCATAAAGAGGTATCCGCAGCATCCACTGCTTCAGATTTTTCTTTTCAACCCTGTTCCCGCATTTCTCATGTGTTCCGTCATAGAGGACCTCTTCATTGGCACAAACTATCCTGCAGTCGGGGCACCACCATACCATCGCGTTGTCATAGTAGGCCAGCCTCTTTGAATCGATATACCTGTTTAACTCTATCCTTCCTGCTTTCTTAATTTCTTCGGGGACCGGTAATTCTGAAACCGGCCGGCCTTTCTGAAGTTTTTCGTCAAACCAGGTATTATAAAGCTGAATAAAGATCCACTGTGTCCACTTGAAATATCCGGGATCTGTTGTATTTATTTCTCTTTCCCAGTCATAGCTAAGTCCCAGTTCCTTTATCTGTCGTCTGAATGTATCACAGTTCCTTTTTGTTGTGACAGACGGATGGGTTCCGGTTTGAATGGCATATTGTTCTGCAGGCAGACCGAAAGCATCCCAGCCCATCGGATGAAGGACATTGAATCCTTTCATTCTTTTATACCTGCTGATGATATCGGTGGCTGTATAACCTTCAGGATGACCAACATGCAATCCGGCACCCGAAGGATAGGGGAACATGTCAAGTATATAGCATTTCTTTGGATTGGTTAAATCGTCCGGAGTCCTGAATGTTTTATTATCCTCCCAGTAATGTTGCCACTTTTTTTCGATATCACGGAAGTTGTATTCCATTGTGCGGTTAATTAGTTGGTTTGTTACTTAGACCGACTTCGGTCTTCCGACTTCGGTCTTCGGTCCTCGGTCTTTTTTCCCGGAGTGCGAAAATATGAAATCTTTGGGAATGCGTTACACAATAAGTTGCAAAACCCGGCTTTTGGTTATATTTTTGCGGTGAAATTACCGGTCCCGTAGTTCAATGGATAGAATGACAGATTCCGGTTCTGTTGGTTGAGAGTTCGAGTCTCTCCGGGATCACCAGATATTCAGATAGTTAGATAATAGAGTTGATTTTTCTAAGGTAAAATCCGTTTAAAGACATAGTAGAATATCCTCTTGTAGGCGCTTCCCTGATCCTGCCATTCACTTGTGAAATCCATCGTAAGCGAATTTTCAGTTACTACGAACTTCGCTCCCCTTGTGTTATTTCCTTCAATCAGTGAAAAAACGTCATCCTCAACCTTCCAGCCCCAGGTTTTATCAAGGCTGCTGTATTTATAAGTTTTACAGGTTCCGCCATCAAGAATTTCCATTACGAATTCTTCTGATTTATAAGTATAGGTTGAATCGTGGACAAGCTGATTGTTCTTATAATCTACAGTTCGTTCGGAAATTCCTTCCCACTGACCAAGTATCAGATCGGATTCCTCCTTCTCGCAACTTGTAAAAGAAACCAGCAGTAACAGGAAGAGGAATATAGCTGATGACAGTTTTTTCATGATAAGTGATTATTTTCAGCAAAGGTATTAATTCATTTTACAACTGCAGCAATCCCGGCGAATTAAGGATCCTCATCTGTTTTCTTCTCAGGCTGATAAGATCCTTTAATTCGATAGCCATATTTTCATTGACCTCTTCAGCCATCGGGAGTACGTATTTCTCTGTCTGATCCAGATATTCACACATCTTCTTTCTTTCGTACTGATCGCGGTGAAGATCAGTAAGATTGCTTATCCTGTCAGCAACCTTTAGTATTTTAGCATTTGTGGATCCGTGCTCGAGGATTCTCTTAAGGTAGGTTGTTTTGGACATTCCCTTCGGCCTGGTTACCTCGAGAACCAGATCAACAACCTGATTTGCCTGATTATCAATGGAACGGATTTCATCCTCATTGGTTTCCGGTATGTCCTCGAACAGGTCATGGATCACGGAAGCTTTCAGAAGTACGTAGTTATCAAATAGTTTATAATCAAAAATTATTCCCATTGTAGCTATTTGATGTCTGAACATATTTCCCCCGGTCACCCTGCGCTTACCTATCAGGGCTGTTGCTTTGATTATATAAGGAGCCAGTACAAGGTTTCTTAATTTTTCTGTTGCGTCCATCGGATTATAAGTTTAGTGATGTAAATTTATTAAAATTGAATGAAGTGTTTCTTTTTAGCTGTTCAGAACAGATTCAGCCCATTCTGGCAAGGATGACCTTCCAGATATTTTCAGTCATTTTGTCGAGTTTAATATCTGACTCTGATTTCAATAACCGGGCTTTGATGAAGTAGTCCCTGGATTTTTTATCATCGCCCCTGTAATGAAGGTTTATAAGTGCAATAAGCAACCGGATAGCTGCTTCCGGATCATCCCCGGCTCTTGCCAGGGCTTTCGTAAGGATTGATTCAGCCTCTCCTACCATTCTGACTTCGGAAGCAATCATAATATCATTGACAAGAACAGAGATAAGAATCTTTTCCTGTGCTTCATCCAGGCGAAATCCTTTTCTCCATAGCAGAATGATGTCAGCAGGAGTGGGTTTCTTACGTTTCGCGTCCCGGTACAAAAGTGAATCTAAAGGGATATCATCAAAATAGATCTCCTTTCTGTGAAGGTGTTCTTCAAAAGGTTCAGGATGATCGAAATCGTCCATATTCAGTAATTTTTTTGTTTTTTAAGTTGAAGTTGCATGTAAAGCGGTAAAAGCTCAAAATACTTGTCAGCCTTTTGTCCGATGGCTTTTTCTGCCTCAGGAGTGTAAGTGAGACCATCCGGATCGGAGGCCCTGAGCATTATTCTTCTTCGCATTTCCGATACAAGCTGATCCGGGAAATAGTTAAGGGGGAGAAAGTCAATGCTAATTTTTCTTCTTCTCGCTTCAGTGTTCAGTTTATCAGGTATCCTGAGGGTTTTCGGTCCAATAACAACAAAACGTTCTTTCGTGTAGGGGATGGCAATCTGGATCAGAGTAGTAATCCAGTCTTTATCCGAAAGTTCCAGGTTGAAATGTCTTTTGTAATAGCTGATAAGTGATGAAATCGAGGTATCGGTCATCAGGGGGCAACAGTTATAATCATTGTCCTCAAGCCATTGTGCGGCCTGTCTGGCGTTAATACATGGATTTCCCAGCACCGTGTAGCCATCAAGAAGATCAAAGGAATCGATATGACCGCGCATCGACGGAGGGATTGCATATTTCTTTACTCTGCTTATACTTGAGATAAAGCATCTCCCCTTTGCATTTGTTAAATTTTCGAACCTGGATCTGTTTTTAACATTTCCGGCCAGGTTGGTTCCGGCTATAAGCAAGGACCATACCGATGCCGGATCAGTCTTATCTTCATCAAAAATGAATACTGTTGGTTCAGGATGCTTTCCGTCAGGGGTAAATACTTTCTTTTCGGCAGATGGCTTTTTTATCATGATTTTTTTATCGCCGCTTATTACTGACCTCATTGTGGCTTTAATATCCAGACCGTTATATAATGATCCTTCGAAGACAGCAGGATAAGGTTCCTCAGATCGGGTCCGGGCAACCCTGGATGCTTCATAAGCCAGGCCGAAGGTCAAAGCTTCGCAGGGTGGCCATACCCAGACATAATAGTTGCTTTTATGGTACTTTCTGTTTGGATCATCAGCCCAGCTCCAGGCACCGGGAGGAACAGATGATATGGAATTTGAATTGTGATAACGCAGTGTAAATGATTCTTCCTGATAGCCCGGGATTGTGTATGATCCATAATTGTCTTTCGCCGAATCAGTCAGAAGGAAATGATCGATCCCGGTTTTTCTTTCCGTATCCTCGTCATCCCGGGGCATCCCCGAAAGGAGCGGCAGATCAGGGAACTGTTTAAGGGAAGCCCACGGCCTGTCGGTATTCATAAGCCTGGACATAAGTAAACCGTTAAAACTATCCGGCATCATGTTTTCACTACATTCCATGATATCAGCCATTGATGGAGAGTGGTGCTGGCGGATGATACTAATATTTGCAAGCAAACGTTCAAAATCAGGTATCTTTTCCATGCAATTTTTACTACTTCCTTTAATGCCTGAATTGCCATATTCCCGGTAGTATTCCTCATAAGTTGTGTCAAGTATTCCGCGGAATAATTTGTTTGTATCAGGTAAATCAAATCTGAATTTAAAATTTCTCCGTGGGAAATGACGGGATTTTTCATACAGGGTGGTCATTACAGGGTAAATATCCATAAAAGCCAGAGCCATTAAAGGATGTATGACGCTCCTTTGTAATTTCAGATTTAAAGTCGGGAAAAGAATTTCAGCCGGTCTGACTGCAGGGTCGGAAAGGAGTTCTTTGATTTTTACCCAGTGTGCTATTCCACCTGTGACAAGGATTTTTTTATAGATCTCTGATATTCTTTTAAGGCGTGCCGCCATCACGAATTCCCTGCGGCTGTCTACATAAAGATCTCTTGTTTCTGCAGCATGGTTTTCATTTCCCGACACATAATTCAGAAGATTGAATGATGAATGTACGGGTTCTTCAACAAGCAGGATTTTATCAGGTTTGGCCGACATCTCATCCATATCTATTCCAAAAACAGGGATGTCAAGTTCGACAGAACAACGTATGGCTTCAATTATCGAGTCTGTTGCTGAGAGTGCTACCAGATATTTACCTGAAAAATAAAGCAGCTTTTTCAGGAGATCAGCAGAAATACCCGACAATGGTTTGTAAAGGTTTTCCTGGAGATTCATAGCATTTTTTGCAAGGTCGGGGTGGATAAATCTGTTTTCAATCAATAATCCAAGCATACAGGGCAGCCAGGTTCCCGCTCTTCTGCTTATTCCGAGTTCTTTCATCCAGGTTACCAGTTCAGCGACTATATGCGGACCAAGCTCGACAGCAATTGCTTCTGGTCTCGTTTCCCTGGCTGAGCACAGATAATTCACCTCTCTGGCAAAAACTGCACGGTTGTGAATTGCGGGTACTCCAATTATTTCGCTTCGGTTGATCTTTATTATCGGATACATGGCTAATTTTTTATCAGGAAGCTGTCAGAAAACATTATTCTGAATGCCATTTTCAGATGTTCAGGCTTAATACCGGTATAAAAGTTGTGCAGGTCGATATTGAAAGGCTTATCCTGGCTGGATTCCAGCAGGCTGCCGGTGCCACCTGTTTTATCGAATACACTCAGTTTTGAGGCCCAGCCGAACAGGTAAATTGCATCACGGGGAGTTATACCTCCGGGTTTGCCTCCATGTTCCGTCCAGAGTGCCCAGAAAAGGTCGATGAGCTTATCGGTTTCATTCCTTATGCCTTTACACTGGTCCCTGATTATGTTGTCTATCTCCTCCTTTGGAGGATATCGCAATGTTATGAGCGGGCGCATCCTGGAAAGGATGAACTCGGGGATCAGATTCAGATCAGCGGTATTTGTTGCCGCGACAAACCTGAATCCTGGATGCGCATGAATACGTTCGCCAAGAAGAGTGGAATCAATATATCTTCTTTCATCCAGGACGCTTACAAGCAAGGCCAGTGCACGAGGCCTTATCTTTCCTATCTCATCAATGAAGCATATCCCGCCATTGTTCATTGCTGTGACAAGAGGTGACAGAATATAATCCATAACTGAATTGTTATTGTCACTGAATCGTACCGTACAGGCAAGGTCCTCGGCGGTGACATCTTCATGACCCTGAAAAATATATAATTGCCGGCCGGTTCTCCTGCTTATCTCATAGATCAGGCGGTTTTTGCCTGTCCCCGGTTCGCCGATCAGAAGAGGGCACATCGGGAGAGCATATTCACCGGCCATCCAGGCTGCGGTAAGCTGTCCTAATTCGGTTTCCCTTCCGAAAAACCCGTTGAAATACCTGTCCTGAGGAGAGAAAGGCTCACTCTGAAATACGGTTTTATTATTGATAATAAGCTTACGGTCGTTTGACATATCATTAAATTTTGGATTTTTCAGGAAGCTGAAGCATTAATTTGTCTTTGTGGGAAGCCTGAGACTGGCTTCCACGATTTATCTTAAACAGATCATGAATCAATCTGTAGTTGTTTTGCGATATAAGCAGGTGATCAGCATAACGGTTGTTCTCAGAAGTGTTGCTTTCTTTCCTTATTACTTTTATCTGTGACGGATCAGTCGAAAAGAACTCACCTGAATCCTCAGGTATAAATGCATATCCTTCCTCAAAAACAACCAATTTTCCTTTCAGCTTAATTTTGTCCGGTTCTTTTATGTCATATATCCATACCGGACCCTGATCTCCACCTGTCAAAACAAGGTCATTGACGATTATAACAGTCCACAAATAGTTACTATTAACGCAGGTGGAAGAGATCAGATCAAATTCAGGCAGCTTCCGGATATTCAATATGCCACCGGAATCAATACTGATAAATAAATCGCGCTCAGGGCAGCAGATCATACTCTGGATTGTGAAATCATGACCTTTGAAAGAAGTCAGGTGGTTTTTACTGATATTGTATTTATATATTGTACCGGTTGTGCCTCCGAATACTATTGTTGCATGATCGGGCGATGCGATGGCCAGTATAGTTCCCAGTTCTTCATGGCAGAATATTTTCTGAATCATGCCTGAAGCACAATCAATGATCTCAAAATTCCCGGTGTTCGAAACTGAATACAGGTGATTTTTTAAAAAAATACATGATCCTGCTCTTCTTGATCCGAGATGGTAACCATTAAGCAATGTCAGCTTCTTCAGGGACCCATCTACCAAAGACCATTTCCTTATTGTGTTTGAGAAACGCTCAGGATCTTTATCAGAATCATAGGTATAAGAGTAAATATCTCCGGACTCTGCCGGGATATCGATCCAGGGACATCTTCCCATGCCGGGCTCCGTGAGTCTAAGGCGAAGGTTGAGTGTATTAAAATCCGTTACCCCGACTGAACCATCCCAGCTTGCTGTAATAATCTCATTGTTACAGGTAAGTATATGCCGGACTGTTTTTGTATGGTGATCGAACCAGGATATTTTTCCGGTCAGGAGGTTGATTTTATGAACCCGGTTGCTGAAAACATGTGAAACAAGGATGTTATTCTTATAATAGCAGATACTTCTCGTACCATGATTTCTTAAGTTATCTTTAATATCGAACCGGAATTCGCGGGAAATGCTTTTACTCATAAGTGATTCCCCGCAGGGAACGAGCACATCTTCCTTCTGGTTTAAATGTATGATTTCCATAATTTTATTGATTAAAGTGAAAATGAAATGTTACTTTGATTTCAGGATATTTCTGATATCCTCCTGGATATTGAGAATTTCCTGATCAATGAATTCGACCTGTTTCTGAAGGTAATCCCTGTGAGTCTTTATCATGAATTCATCAGATATATAATCTGATTTGGCATCAATCCTGTTGTTTATCCTGGCAAAGGCAACCATATTTTCCATTTCATTAATGACAGTTGCAAAGTCTGCTTCGGAAAGAGGTTCATCGCAGGTGGCATCAGGATAACTGTGTGATCCTTCATAAACAGGTAAGCCGTGTGTTTTCCTGTAAACTGTTATTTCTGACAGGATATGTAACATACGGAGGTATTTCAGCAATGCCCCGGGAGTATCATATACAATCTCACGGTTGACCTTTTCTTTCTCATGGTATGACCGGAACAGTTCCGGATATCTGCTTTCACATTCCGGATTATCATTTGCTTCACGGCAATTAATTGAGGCAGATCTGTACAGCGACCTGGTTTTTAACTCAAACCCGGAAGCTGTTTTATTTTTCCCCTGTGAATACATATTATTGTTGTTGGCCCGTCTGAGGCTGATACGTGATTTCCCTGCCCTGTTTTCTGTTATATATTCATACATCCGGGTTTCGAGTTCTTCCTCATTCCTTATATCCAGGTTATGAGCAAAGAAAAGCTTCAGGTCATACCGCAGAAGGACATTCTGTTTGAAATCCAGCACCCGGAGCTGATCATCGAATATCTCTGAATAAGTCTTGTTGATATTTTCAACATACAGAAAGTCTTTAAATGCAGATTCGCCTTTCATAATCAGGTTGAAACGGTTCCTGGCAATGGTGAGGTTTTTGCTGCATGAATTGCGGAATCTGAATATGTCATAATCTGCGAAGAATGATACGGGGAAGCGGAACAGCTGATCTGAAAGTGATTCATACAACAGCTCCTCAAAACACAGATCTTTCAGGCTTTTATCCGGTTGATAACCCCTGAATGCTTCCTCATTCTCAAGGATCATTTTCCAACCGTTTCGTAATCCATCCAGATAATAATCGATTTGCTCAAAGAAACTGCCGATGAGGGATTCTGTTTTACAATTTGTGTTGTAGATACCTTCACTGAAAATCCGTATGGGACTTTTATTGAAAGCAAGGAAAGCATGCCCTTCAAATGTATTTTTCAATAAGAGTATATGTGCCTGAAATGCTGAAAGGTTTGATTGGAATGCCACCACCATAAGCTCCTCAGTGTCAAACATAAGGGCAGATTCAATGTCAGGAGTTATCCTGATTTCGTGTGTATTAAAATTTTCGTTATCAGGCTGACGGTTTTCCGGATAGTCTTCGGGTGAACCAGTCATGGCTAATTCTGCAATATCCTTGTAGGCGGGATAATAATCGGGGAGAGGATTCTTATTTTTCATGGTTTTCTATTTTGGTTTTTCTCATTATCGGGCATAGCTTCGCTGTTCCTGTATATCATATATAAACAGAAGGAGATTATTCCTGACGAAAAAATCAGGGTTTTTTATTGTATCAGCAGGTCAATAAATTACCAGACCTGGAGTCAGATTCCGGAATCGTATGTTGCCCGGCTTGTTTTTAAATTGCAGGGGAGTATTAAAAGTTTGGGGTACATGCGAATATATCTGTATGGTACACTGTGGGTCATGATCTGTTGAGTTCCCTGGCAACAGCTTCTGCAAGTCCCCGCATATATCCTATTGCATAAAGATTTCCAAGAGTTGTATAACCCCCTCTCATTCCGGCTTCGATCTCGGTTGCCATTACCGGAACATGATCGGGTCTCATCGGACCGTCAAAACCAATTTCTATATAAGCTTTCATGGCTTCATACATATCAATATCACCTTCATCATGGAAGGTCTCGGTGAAATGAGTACTCGGTTTAACTCCGCTCAGATCCTTTACATTTCTGAAGTGGACAAAATTAATCACATCTCTGCCCCATTTTCTGACCTGGCCCGGAATATCAACAAGATCGGGCATTCCCATATAATTTGCCTGGCACATTGTGATCCCGTTACAGGGTTTGGGATACATGGCAAGAAGGCGGTCATGACTGGCTACGGTGTTCATGATCCGGGATATTCCCTGAATAACATCCACCTGAGGGTCATCAGGATGCATAGACATTCTCATGCCAATCTTTTCTGCCTCCGGCATTACAGCTTTGACAAAATACTCAAGGGTGGTCCACAGACGTTCTTTTGAAACCTCGCCATACTCTGTAAGTGGAGCCGGTTTCATTACCTCATAATCAAATTCCAGCATCAGGGCGCCTCCCCTGCCGGGACGTTCCTTGTTTGTCCGTGCCCAGCTTATTACCGGCATCCAGTTATAGCAGATTATATCAACATCACCATACCTTTTCAGATTTTTCATGAAGGTTATGAAATTCGAGATCTCCTCGTCTCTGCCATCCAGTCCAAGCTTGGTCTTGGTTCCAAGTGACGGAGGTCCCTCAACTACATGCCATTTAATTCCCAGTTTGTCCCAGGTTGCTTTTGTGGCACTTATGGCTTCAGGATCCCATGCATTATATCCTTTGAGTCTCTCCACTCCTGAAACGGCATAATCAACAGCCAGCTGTTTTGCAAACGGAACTTTTGGCGATGTCGGACCGTTCAGAAATGCAAATTTGATCCCGGCATCCTTTACATACGGCTTTGGAGTCTGACCGGTTTTTTTACTCTTTAAGGCTGATTGTGTACAGGCAGTTGTTAATCCTCCAAGGGTTACTACTGCTGCAAATCCCGTACTTTTCCTAATAAAGCCTCTGCGGTTATCTTTCATGGCATCTGGGTTATTTCATTTTTATCTGGATACTTCACAAATATATAAATTATTGTATTCCTTTGTCTGCGTTAGTGATAACCTTAGTGATCCTACTATATAACTCACCCCTAAATCCCCCAGGGGGGACTATTGAGTCTGAGCGCCCCCCGGGGCCAAGGGGTGGCAAGAAGGGCAGGGGTTATTAAAGTTGATCTTACTGAGTTCTCTAAGGTGGTACACTTAGTGATAACCTTAGTGATCCTTTGTGTTCATAAAATTAAGTACCGGTTGCCGT
>CAYPHL010000001.1:72994-78673 GCA_964410385.1 uncultured Rikenellaceae bacterium
TTAGTGATAACCTTAGTGATCCTTTGTGTTCATAAAATTAAGTACCGGTTGCCGTACTTAATTGATTTATGACCTGAGCCTTTTGGGAAGGTTCAAGTCCCGGATCTGATCAAGAACCTTCCGTTCATTAATATATTTCTCCGTTATTGAATTATATTGTCTGTTGTTCATTAACCGGGTTATGACCATGTTCCTGAGGTTTAGCCGGTCAATATAAGAGATCCTCTCAGGATTCTTTAAATCCAGTATCCTTTTTGTTCCTGATTCAGCTTCGTCCTGTTCAACTTCAATGAAATCCTTATTGGAAGTATAGAAGAAGCCACTCGGAAATGCTTTATCGGGCGGGCATTCAAAGCAGAACTCATTTTCAACCGGGAAGCAACGGAGCCTTGCCAGAAGCAGACCTGTTTCAGCTGAGACAAAAGCCACAGTCCCGTCAGAACTTCCTGAAACAAGGACTGTATCATTATTATTCATACAAATGCTCCATATCCAGTCTTCATGAACCATACTATGAAATAATACTTCCCCGGTCGGGATGAGATGGCACTTTACAGATCCATCCATGCTGCATGACCATACCCGTGTTTCATCCTTTGAGATCCGGACATCCATAGCCTCATTATTGCTGTGGAATAACTCCCTGATTACAACGCCGGAGACCTTGTCAAAGACGCGAATGAAACCGTCAGTTGCCGATAGTGCAAAGAGATGTTCAGACAGGGCTATCTTGCGGATATTGGCATTATAATCACAATAAGTAAAGAGGATCCTGCCGGTACGTTTATCAAACCTGAGGGCCATCCCGTCGTCAGACCCTGAATAAACAAAGTCGACATCACAGGCAATATCGATACACTGAGGTTCCTTTCTTGGTTTGAAATGCCTGTAGTAAGTGACTATACCCCGGGAGTTCAGGTCCCATCGTCTGCCTGTATTTTTACCTGATAACGACATATCGGAATCATATGATGCAGTTAAAAGATGAGAATCATTTCCATCAAGGCAGCATGACGGACTGCGGCCCGTGACGCCCAGCATAATATCATAAGTGCCCTTTAACAGGTCGAATCGGCGATATGTACCATCCCATGAGGCAGTATAGAAATGTGTGTCATTTTTTGTTACCGAAACCATCCTGATTGAGTCCTTATGCCCGGTATAGCGGCAAGGAAGAAGTTCAAGTTTTTCAAGGTCAATTACCCGAATATATCCGTGGTTGCTCAGATATGTAATGATAAGGTATTTATTATTGTGGGTCAGTTTTACCGATCTTATTCCATAACGGGCGCATGGAGGATTGAAAGAATGTTTCAGAAGAGGTATCCTTTCCTCACATTCATTCTTACAGACTGATAGGTCAGATTTACTATTTCCTGGTTTTGTGGCAATCTTATCTTTCATCAGTTAGCATTTTTGAATTCTTTTAAAATTTCATTTTTGAGGGATCTCAGACTGGCCTTCAATCCACTGATCTCACTTTTAAGCTTATCCGAATGAAAGCTGATATTCTCCAGGGCTGATCTGAATTTCTGTGCCCTGGTCTCATTTGTATAATCATCCTGGATGAGTTCAAGATTTACAAGCTGAAGGTTGATTTTAGAAATTTCGGACCTCAAAAATTCAAGCAATCCTGTCATTGGAGTCCCAGTTCTGATCATGAAGTCCAGACGATTCCCGGTCTCATAGTTTTCAGCATCGATCCCAAGTATTGTACATATTCTGAAATATATGGTTTTGAGCTGATCCAGGTCGGGAAGGTGATATAACAACATGTTTGGAGAATAAGAATATTGTTCTTCTTTTGTTGAGCTCATTGTCCTGAGCCACAATTCATCAATCTCTTTTTGTTTCTCCTTGCCAAGGTTGTCATATCCCGGACATGTGTCTGTATGGCAAAGCAGCCATATTTTCCTCAATAGTGATTTTACTTCCTTTTTATACCTGTTTTGAAATTCTTCATGTGTATATGTATCAGACAGACCGTAAGATTCAGGGCTTATACAATTCCTGCTGCGGGTTATGCTGTTCCTGATCTCATTGTTGTTCAATTCTGAATTCTTCATTTTTTCTTCAGCGGTTATCAGAAGCTCTCTAAGTCTTGAGCCCGGTTTCTCCTTCATTAAAGCAAGGACAATACGGAGTTTTTCGATCCGGAAAATCAAGCCGGCCTTTTCAGTTTCTTCTTTTATGAACAAAGAGTAATATTTGTCCTCAGTGTTCAGGTTGAAGCGCTTCTTTTGCTCAAGCTGAAACAAAAAATCCTCAAGCTCAGACGATTTTTCCAGCCACCTTATTTTGAGGGTGTTGTATTCTGCCCGCTCTGATACTGAAGCTTCTGAAAGGATAAGAAGTTCATCATTTCCCATGTCTGAATATTGTAGCCCTGTTTGTCCGGTCCCACAAAGGAATTTCCTTCCATGGAGCAGCTCTGTTATCAGAAAATCGACCAGACTGTATGTAATATTTCCGGTGTTTTGCACGGTTTCCCTGATCAGGTTCAGAAATTTTCCCGTGTCAGGTCTGAAATCCCTTAAATATTTGTCCGTCAGCTCCGTATTCCGGAGTAATGATCCCAGACTTAGCTCAGTATTGTTAACTGATTGTACGGACACTTTAAAAATGAGTTTTTCCCATTCGGCTTTTATCATAAGTGAGATCAGATCCGGAACCGGCAGGTTGAAAAATACTCCGAGCCTTATCGCCTGTCCGGGGGAAAGACAGAAGTGATTCCTGTTATTGTTGAATATCCCTACCAGTTCATCCTGGGTAATATTCAGTACCGGTTTTTTATCGTGAAGGAGCAGCGGATTGCCGTTATCCCTGCATAATCTGTTCATCTCTGTTTTTTTATGTCCGGGGTTTTTTGCGATCTGAAGTATGTCGTCAGACAGCAGGGTGATTTTGTCGCTTGTGAGTCTCATGGCATAATCTGATTGGTTTATATGAATAATATGAGGCAGGATATAATCCTGACAGAAATTTCCTGTTTTTCTTTTTCAGGGGAACAACGGTGCCTATTTAGGGTTAAATTTGAAACAGGTTTAACATGATAATTATATAACCAATCATGCTGATAATATGGCAACTCAGATAAAGAATAACTCCGGGGCAGGGCCGGTAAGGATCCTGATTGTTTCACAGACTTACAGCTACCTCGGGGGGCTTGAGAACATTGAAATGAATGTGAAGGAGATCAGGGATCTTTACGCCCGGAGAATTGATAGATATCGTGAAGAATTCGGGAATAAAATCAAAATTAACGAATTTTTCACTGTACAAAACAGGGACTTCAAAGACTTAAGAGATTTTATCTCATCCGGGGAATATGACATTATACATTTTTCACTGCATGCACATAAGGGTATAGTTTACTTCACTGAAAAAGATCATATAAGTTATGATGATTTCGTTTCAGCCTTTAATGATATAAAGGGCAAAGCAAAGGTCGTCATATTAAATTTTTGTAATTCTGCCGAGATAGCAAAAAAGATCTCCGGGAAAATACCCTGGGTTCTCGGATGGGATTATAATGTTCCTGCATTGAAAACGGCATCTGCAACAAATTCTTTCTATTCCTCGCTGTTTTATGGAAACCCGGTTCCGGTTTGTTTCAGACGACTATCGGCTGAGCCGGGAATCATAATATATAAAGATTCAGTTCAGTTCGATAATATAAAAGAATCGGAGATTTTACCTGATGATACTACAATACATTGTTCTGAAACTCATATAGAAGTTGATCCTGATCAGAAAAAGTCAAAAAAGCGAATACTACCTGCACTGATCATTTTGTTTGCATTAATATTACTGGTTTTCTTTATGAAAAATAGAAAACCATTTTGCGGGAGCTGTGAAATTGACAGTCTTCAGATAATCTCTCACAAGTCCGGCGCAAATGTTGTGCAGGGGAATGATTTTGTCATTTCGGCAAAACTTCGTCACGGCGGAATTCCCTGGATTTTTGTTTTGCCACCTTCAGGAACAGAATGGTGGCCACAGTATGAAGGTCATCTGACCGGCAACGGTAACTGGGAGGTGCCTGTACAGATAGGTAATGAAGTTGATAGCGGACAGTTTACAGTTATTGCCATGGTAATTAAGGATCATATCGCAGATGAAATGAAAGCATGGCTTGCTTCGCAGGGGACAATAAATCAAAGTGATCCGCTCCGCAGCGAGATTTTAGAGTCATTTTTCTGGTATGCTGCAGATACTGTTGTTGTAACCCGGGTTATCGAATAGTATCCCCGGAAATTCAGAAGAGGTAAAACCTGAATTATTTAACAGTTCAGATTTTAAGGGATGGTAATTTTTTAATACATTGGTTCCGGATATTAACCAGCAGGAGGAGACAATGGGAGCCGCATTCACCAGTAATAAACTGTCAGAGGAAGAGCGTAAAAAGCGCAAAGAGATAAATTTCAAGGCTGCCAAAAACTGGATCAGGGGATATAAGAAATCCGGATGTGCGGAAATTATGCTTTCCGAGTGTGAAAAAATGACATTGAACAAGGTTGCCCTGATCACAAAATTTCTATTAAACGAAACAGATTTGCCGGTCAGAAACATTATGAAGATGCCAGATCCATTCTTTACCGCCTGGCAGAAGACCTTTCTCATTTTCAGGAATAGTATAGGTAATTCCGGAAATATTACTGAACTGAAGGAAGTAAATAGCGAAGATTACCTGGACAGGATCAATACCCTGGAACATTTCAGGGATTTGATGAAAAGCTGGAATCCGGAAGATAACGATAATTTTACATATTACTTCTTATATTTTGGCCTGCCCTCTTTTTTCAGGAATGAGAAAAAAAAGGAAAATAAACTTAAAGAAATTACAACAGATGCGCAGGTAGAATCTGAAAGATCTCAGGAAGAACCCGCGACAGAAAGAATGGAGGCAATTCTCTATATTGCTATCCTTTTCATCAGAGAACTTCCGCATAAAATTCTGATATTCATATATGTGTCTTTATTTTACAGGAACAGGAAAAATGTTGACTGGGATGAGTTCATCAGGAAAGATTTTAATAAAACTCTCAGGGAGCTTTATGATTATGCAGTTAAGCAGGAAGTAAATAATGAGTTTACATCCATGCTCCGTGAATCATACGGAGAAGTTATTTTAAAGACTCCAGTAAGTCATTATTACGGCAGTAAGCCTTATGTTCAGTTTTTATCTCTTACAGGCTTTAAGAAGCCTGTCGGAGATGTAGTTTTAAGGACTTTTTTTAATAGTTACTATAAGGGAAAGTCAGGGAACCCTGATTTTAATAAAATAAAACAGGTTATGGAGAAATGGGTCAGCAGGATAAAATTTGAAGCACAGCAGGTATTGATTGATAAGGAAAGATTTCTCGATTTAAATGATATCATGAAGATTTCATGAATGATCAGTTCGGATAATTTTAGTTATATGGACAAGGAAGAACACATCAGTATTAAGGATCTGATAAATTTTGCAAAAAGGTCAGGTCCGGACACAGTGAAGGATGAGAATGAAAGAGCTGAATATGAAAGAATTGCGCTTCATCTCGGGGATTGTACAGAATGTTTGGATCGTTTGTCAGAGGTCAGATATACCATGTCGGAGTACGATAAAGTATGGGAAAAATTCTTTCCTGCTGCTGCATTTGTTGTTATCGGACAGGAATCCATACCTGAGTCAAAAAT
>CAYPHL010000001.1:78773-85074 GCA_964410385.1 uncultured Rikenellaceae bacterium
TCAGTATTTTTAGTAATAAGTTTTTCACTCAATACTGTATTGATAGTAACTCCTGCGACACTTTTGAAATCAAGGCTTATGTATGCTACCGATCCCGGTATCCAGCCCAGCCCTTCGGGAGTTCTTAAATATACTTCCGCTCTATACTTATTTCCAGGTGTGCAACGGATTTCCTGCGAAAACCTGGCATATGAAAGATCATTATGGAGTGCAGTATACATCCATACTCCGCAACGACCTGCCATTGCAGATGTAGATGTTGTTTTTAATCCGGATTCATTTGGTACCCAATCGGTATGCCAGTCTTTTGTTAAAAATGAACCATCTGGTTGTGATAACTCAAAATCGCCGTTTTTCAGTAAATTCTGAGCTGTGACAGTTAATCCTGTCAACGAAAGGAATAAAATTCCCGTGATGATTTTTGCTTTCATGGCTCCGGGTTTTTGGTTCAACGAAAGGTACGATAATACAGGCTGAGTTTTTATGTCTTTTATCATATACTTTTACTATCTATAGGTAAGCATTAAATTTCAGGTTACAGGTTTCAGAGTTTCAGAGTTTCAGAGTTCCAATGTTCCGGAATCCTGAACCCCGAACCCTGAACCCTGAACGCGGAACGCGGAACCCTGAACGCGGAACCTTAAGCCCGCAACATTTCTATCATCTCCGTGATGGCCTCCACATCGGCAATCTCCTTAATAGGGGACAATCCCACCCGTGCTCTCACTTTGTTCAGATCATCTTCCGGAATAAAATCCTTACCAATGAGGACCTGATAAAGGATAGCCGACTTCAGGGTATTGGCCTTTATCCTGAAAGTATGCTGACTGTATCGCGCCGGGAAAAGATGAATAAACCTTGTCCCTTTATCGGAATATTTTAAGGTCCAGAGAGAACCATCAGATAAGGAAACTATCCTGTGACTGCTGTAACTCTCTCCTGCCCATAACCTGAAATCAGTCCGGCCTGTTAGTTCATTTGATCTGATGAAGTTGAAGATTTCCAGAAAAATACCATCCGGGGAGAGATCGCCCTTGTAAATGTCCATTACACATGATCCGAGGCGCCGGAGCTCCTTCAGGAATTCTGCTGATCCCGGAAAACACTCTTCTTCTGACCGGAGATTCGTAAATTCCTTGATAAACGGGAGATAATGTTTAAGTGGATTAAACAGTATCGGCTCAGGTATTTGTAAACCTGTGGTCATAGAAAAACAAAAGATAAAAGTTAACAGATAAAAATGTACATAACAGTCAGAAGCTGAATTTTTCAGAAAAATATAACCAAAATGTAAAATAAAGCCAAATAATTAAGGAAAAAATTAACTTTAGGGATCACAAAACAGAATACAAATACGATTATGACTTCCGGTTCAAAACATAATTTCAGGGAAACGATCAATCATCGTCAGCCTGACAAGGTAGTTGTGGATTTCGGATCCACATCAGTAACAGGTATTCATGTCCTTATAGTCGAGAAGCTTCGCGAGTATTACGGACTTGAGAAGAAACCGGTAAGGGTATTTGAACCTTACCAGATGCTCGGAGAGATAGATGAAGAACTTATCCGTGAAATGGATATTGACGTCCTGGGTATATACGGGGAAAACAATATGTTTGGTATCAGAAACACCGGCTGGAAGGTTCATAGAACTCCATGGGGGCAGGAAGTTATGTTCCCGGCGGAATTCAATTATTCTTTCACAGACGGCGGAGATATTCTGATCCATCCGGGGGGCGACACTTCAGTTCCTCCGTGCGCTGTGATGCCCAGGTCGGGATACTTTTTTGATGCTCTCAACAGGCAGGGACCGATTGATGAATCAGCACTGAGGGTTGAAGATAACCTCGAGGAATTTACTGAAATATCCGATCACGATCTCCAATACTGGAAACAACAGGCAGAATCTGTGAGTAATTCAGGTAAAGGTATTGTTGCATCCCTCGGAGGAACAGCCCTTGGAGATATTGCTCTTGTACCGGGGCTGCAGCTGAAGGAACCAAAGGGCATCAGAGGCGTTGAAGAATGGTATATATCCACAGTTATGCGCGAAGATTTTGTTAAAGAGATCTTTGACAGACAGTCAGATATTGCTCTTAATAACCTTGAAAAGATTAACAGAGCAATCGGAAAGCTGATTGATGTAGTGTTTGTATGCGGCACAGATTTCGGGACACAGAATTCAACTTTCTGTTCGCCGGAAACATATGCACGGATGTGGATGCCATATTATCAGAAGATCAATAACTGGATCCATCAGAATACAGGATGGAAGACTTTTAAACATTCCTGTGGATCAATTGATTCACTTATGGAGCTTTTTATTGAGTCGGGATTTGATATAATCAATCCTGTCCAGATAAATGCCGCCGGAATGGATCCGGTCATGCTGAAGAAGAATTACGGCAGCAGGATCACTTTCTGGGGTGGAGGGGTCGACACCCAGAAGACATTTCCATTCGGAACCGCTGCACAGGTTAAGGATCAGGTTAAGCGACAGTGTGATATCCTTAATAATGACGGAGGATTTGTCTTCAATACGGTTCATAATATCCAGGCGAATGTGCCTTTTGAAAATGTTGTTGCAATGCTGGAGGCATTGTCTGGCCTTAACAGTAAATAGACTGAGCTTTATAGTTCAGACTTACCGGGTTGTCCATTTCAGGCAGATTGTAATTCTATTTTTTTACCAACTACTGAAAGATTTTCAAGCAGCATCTCTTCGGTTGTGATACCTGAAACAACTGCCGACAGATCGGGATTCTGTAATGCCCACAGATAAGCTTTTACAGGTAGTTTCATCTCTTCGGGGATAATCTGATTCAGCTTTTGTATTCTCCATTCAGGTACAGGAACCTGTTTCGGGTCATATGGTGTCGATACCGCCATTGCAGCTTTCATCGCAATTGTCCCGATGTTATTAGCCTTTGCACTTTTAAGCAGATGATCCAGGTAGCCATTGTTGATTACATTGTAGGCCAGCATTACAACATCAAAATGGCCCCCGTTAATAGCATACTCCAGAAGTGTCGCCATATTGTGGTGAGTTGAAAACCCGAGAAATCTGACCTTGCCCTGTTTTTTCAGTTCGGTGAAAGCATCAATAATTCCGGGATTAGCTATTTCAGCCGGAGTTGCAGCAGCATGCGGGCAATGAACTATATCAAAGTAATCTGTTCCCACTCTTTTCAGGGATTCTTCAACAGAACTTATTATAAGTTTCTTAAATTCGGGACTGCTTTCAACCTTATTTCCAAATTCTTCCATCATTGCATCGCTCAGGAATACCGGGTCAAGCTGCCGTCGTTGCCCCGGCCAGTAAACCATAAAATATCCCGGTTTTTCTATTCCGCAATCCTTTCGCATCTCAAGTGCCCTTTTTTGGATGGACTCCTGCTTTGATGACGGTAAAACATCATAAATTTCACGGTACAGTCGGTTCCTTAATGAAGGATAGGGACTTATTTTTGTTGCAAGGAACACCTTTTCTCTTTTTGAGGGAATGTTCAGCACTTTGCCGAGTGATGTCTCGGCAGCTCCTTTACCATATTGGGGTGCGGTATCGAAATAATTAATGCCTCTTTCTATGGCAACCTCTATCGGCCTGACATTGTCCGGGGTGATCCGTTCACTGCCGAAGACAAGTTCAGAGACCATGAAACCTGTTCTTCCAAGCTGACGATATACCATTCCTTCATGTTTGTTCCTCCATTCCGGAGTAACCGGCACCGGCTTCTCCCCGTTTGTCCGTAAGGATTGCTTTTGAGAACTCCAGTAGAGAGGGAGAGATAGTGAAGCCATCGAACCGAGTTTTATGAAATCTCTCCTTCGGATTTCTTTTTTTCCGATTATTTTTTTCATAGATTATAAGTTAGTCAGCAAATCAATATAGTTAGTTAATATACTACTTTAAATTTAACTTTCATTATTCATGAATTGATTTTCTTCGTTTACCCCGACCCGCCAGCTGACGGGGAGCGAAGAAAATCAATTTACTCCCCCTGGGGCCGGGTTAAATAAATTGATTTTAAAGTTTTTTTTATTGATTTTTAAAATGTCGTTTCTGGCAATTCAATTTGATATAAATAGTATATTACCTGTGATTAATTTCAGGATTTTATCCCGTATAGTTTTAACCCCGGGTAAAGCTCATGAGTGGGAACGTCTTGATAATCCGGTACTGATGTCAACCGATAAAAATGTCCGGTGGTGGGAAAATGATAAGCTGTACAAGAGCACAATAATCCGGGACAAGTCACTTTTAACGGATCATAAGTTCGTTATGTACTATAATGCACATGGAGACAGTATTGAACCTCAACGCGGTGCAGAAAGGATCGGAATGGCAGTTTCCGATGATATGGTTCACTGGAACAGATTTTTGGAAGATCCTGTTTTAAACCATCACAGGGGGATAACCGGAGACCCGTATATTCAGAAAATTGGCGATATTTGGGTTATGTTCTATTTCGGCGCTTTCTGGCAGACTGAGCAGAGGATCGCTTTTGATAATTTCGCAATATCTTAACAACATGAAAAAACTCATTTTTTTGCTCTTAATAGTCAGCGGATGTTCATCCGGTCCCGGTTATGAAAGACCTGTTATCTCGCTGGCCGGAGACTGGGGATTCAGGATAGATTCTCTTGACCAGGGAATTGATCAGAAATGGTATGATTCTTCATTTGAAGAAACGGTCAGTTTACCCGGATCGATGGCCGAAAACGGGAAAGGCAATGAAGTTAAGGTCAATACTGACTGGACAGGCGATATTATTGACAAGTCTTATTTCACAGATAAGAAATATGAAAAATACCGCCAGCCGGGAAATATAAAGATCCCATTCTGGCTGAAGCCGGTGAAATATTATAAAGGTGCAGCGTGGTATCTTAAAGATGTTGAACTTGGACAGGACTGGAGTGGTAACAGAGTTGTACTTTTTCTCGAAAGATGTCATTGGGAATCCAGGGTATTTGTCAACGGGAAAGAAGCCGGGACGAGGAACAGCCTTTCGACGCCTCATGAATATGATATTACTGAACTTATTACTTCCGGGAAGAACAGGATCAGTATAAGAATCGATAACCGTATAATAGTACCGGTCGGAATGAATTCCCACAGCATAAGTGATCACACCCAGGGTAACTGGAACGGCATTACCGGAGAAATAAAGCTGGTTGCCACTCCGAGGGTATTCATAGATGACATAAAGGTTTTCCCTGATATTGAAAAGAAAGTTGCGAAAGTTATTATCAGTATCAAAAATCCTGAGAGGGAGAATTTTACCGGAGATCTCAGAATATGGACCCGCACTACAGGTTCAGACAAGGAGAAAAAGCTTCCTGTAAAAAAGATATCTGTCAATACGAATTCTGACCAGCAACAGGTCATTTTAAATTATAAAATCCTCAAACCGGAATTGTGGAGTGAATTCAATCCTGTGACATACAAACTTTCAGCAATCCTTAAAGGTTCTGACAAAAGAACTAATGATTTCATGTCAGTCGATTTTGGTATGCGTGAATTTAAGGTAAACGGGACCCGGTTTCAGGTCAACGGGATCCCGGTTTTTCTGAGGGGGACCACCGAGTGCTGTATTTTCCCGCTTACAGGTTATCCTCCTTCCGATTTCGGCGCATGGGAGAAAGTCCTTAAGACATGCAGGGATTACGGGCTTAATCATGTAAGGTTTCATTCTTACTGTCCTCCTGAAGCAGCATTCCGGGCAGCGGATAAGCTGGGGATATATTTTCACATCGAATGCAGTTCATGGGCTAACCAGGGCGCTTCGATAGGTAACGGAGACAATATTGACAGATTCATATATGAAGAGAGCGACAGAATACTTGAGGAATATGGAAATCATCCGTCATTCTGCATGCTTGCCTATGGAAATGAACCTGCAGGGAGAAATCAGAATAAGTATCTGGGTGAGCTTATAAATTACTGGAAAGCAAAAGATACAAGGAGGGTTTATACCTCCGCGGCAGGATGGCCGGTTATACCTGAAAATGATTATCACCTGATTCCGGCCCCCAGAATACAACAGTGGGGCCAGGGTCTGAATAGTATAATTAACGGAGAGCCGCCACAGACAATGTTCGATTTCAGTGAAGCAATAAAGAATTATAACGTACCGGTAGTGGGTCATGAAATAGGACAGTGGTGTGTTTATCCCGATTTTAAGGAGATTGAAAAGTATTCAGGTACTCTTAAGCCGACCAACTTTGAAATTTTCAGGGAGACTCTTGAAAAGAATAATATGGGTGGGCAGGCTGAGGATTTCCTTATGGCATCCGGGAA
>CAYPHL010000001.1:85174-87167 GCA_964410385.1 uncultured Rikenellaceae bacterium
GAATATCACACCAACTGGCAGTGGTGGGATCCGGTCACCCATTCACAGGCTATGATCCTTGACGGCTTCCCTGCAGAAATCAAACCACTTATACAACCAATTGATACATGGTTTGAGAACAGGAGGCTTGCCCTTGCCTTTGAATCAAAGACTAATGGAGGTAAGCTTCTGGTTTGCAGTATTGACTTCAGAGATTTAACTGAAGGTAGGAAAGTTTCGAAACAGCTGTTCTCCTCTGTTATCAATTATATGAATAGTGACAATTTTAATCCAGACATCGATCTGGATTCGGACCAGATAGAAGAGCTAATAAGATAAAGTTCAGTCTTTTATGCTGTTCTCATAAAGCATGTCGGGACAAAGATCAAGCCCGTTAATCCACTTGATTGATCCCATAAATGGTTTAACTGAATAAAAGACACTTTTTTCTTTTAACTCAGAAAATAATCCTGATTCCAGATATGGTTTCATATCGAATATTTTAATCTCTCCATTACTGAACCATATTCTGATGAAGTAATTATCTTCTGCTTTTACATTTTTAACTCTTGGATTCATTAATACCTGAGTGGTTCTATTTGAAATACTTTTTCTCCTTTTGTTGCTAATCCCCAATCAGCCATTAGTTCGTCTTTATGGATCTCGATCCAGGCTAATACCAGACGAAGTTTGTCATTCCTGAGATGCCCCTCCAAAATATCACCTTCGGGTATCCGAAGTACTACTTCTTGTTCCTGATATTTTACATGAATATGGGCAAGTTTATGGCGCTTGTTATTAAGGTAATACATCGGAATGATAATCCCGTAAAACATTGAAATAATTGCCATATCTAATTCATTATTAATGCAAAATTAGTGAAAAAAGAAAAAAGCTCATAATTTTTTCTATAGGATACATTAAGTACGCAAATTATAAAGTTTAAAGATTAAATTTACTTTTGTATAACAAATGTTATCTTTTTGAATTACTCTAGTTACTATTGCGATTATTAGAAACAAAATTCAAAATTATGAACCAGAATTATTCCCGCCGCAGATTTATTAAAAAGACAATAGGTGCAGGAGTGGTAATTGCAGGAGCCGATCTTGCATTATTACAGACATCATGCTCAGGATCAAGAAATAAATATGATCCTAAAGGTTTACCAACAACCTTACTGGGTAAAACCGGAGTAGTTATTCCCAGGATTGCCATTGGTCTGGGATCAAGATTTCTGACTATCAAAACCCTCGACGAGGCAATTGCCATGTGTAATTATGCTCTTGATAACGGATTATATTACTGGGATACTGCACACACATATGTCAATAATGAATCCGGAGCAATAAGTGAGGAGCGGCTTGGTCATATAGTTAAGGACAGAAGAGAAGAAATATTTCTTTCAACAAAGATAGCAGCACGTGATACAGAGGGGGCAAAAGCGCAGATCGAGCTCAGCCTGAAACGGCTTCAGACCGATCACCTCGACATGATGAAGATACATTCGGTAGCATCTCCCGAAGATGTTAACGAGATATGCAAAACCGGAGGGTTACTGGATCTTTTCTCAAAAATGAAAGAAGAAGGAGTGACCAGGTTCATCGGGTTTTCCGGGCATGGAAATGCACAGGCATTGAAGATGATGGTCGACACAGGAAGATTTGACAGTATGCTGTTTGCCATGAATCATTATGCCGGACCATCTGACTCGAGACAGGAACTTTTGATCCCGGCTGCAAAAGAAAAGGGAATGGGAGTAATGCTTATGAAGGCTGTACGACCAAAAGAAACAATAGAAGGCGTCAGCATTCCCGAACTTGTGAGATTCGCGCTCTCACTTGAAGGTCCTGATGGTGTTGCAGTGGGAATGGACAGTAAGAAAGTTGTGGATTCAAACCTGGATATCCTGAGGAACTTCAGCCCTATGAATGCCGAGGAGAAGATCAGATATGCTTCACTGCTGTCACCTTTCTTCCGTCATGAAAATCTGCCATGGATGAAAGCAGGATAC
>CAYPHL010000002.1:0-14909 GCA_964410385.1 uncultured Rikenellaceae bacterium
AACCCTGAAACCCTGAAACCCTGAAACTTTTCTTACCTTCCCTTTATCTTAATACTGATTCCACCGTAAATCATCCGGCCAAAATCCGGATAACCATTAACAGTTGAATAAATTTTCCCGGTAAGATTCTTAACTTTAATGTAGAACCTTACGGGTATATTCCATTTTGTTGTGTAACCTCCGTTACAATCAATGACCAGAAAATCCCCCAAAGGCTGGGGTCCGTCGGCAACACTTACAAAGCGATCATTTTCAAAGGGAGAAACATATTTTCCAAGGATATTAAGGTCGAAATTCTTCCATCCGGAATAAATGCCTGCATTTGATATCCAGACAGGGTTTTCTTTATTGACAACCATTTCACCTGCTTCATCCATTTTCGACTGCATTAATGTGAAATTGAAGAATGGTTTGAAAATATCGAAAAGGACCGGAGAAATGACCTCAAACTCAATACCTTTCTGATTCTGGTCACGGTTCAGGTATAATTCCCGCCGGATATTGGTTTCAGTATCAAGGTATGTTGTTCCGCTCAGTGCTATGGCATTCTTCTGAAATACTCCGAACGCTGTAATTGTAATCTTTCCTGCATTACCAAAATTTTGAAGTAAACCGATATCAATTTTATAACGTGTTTCATTTGAAGGCTCATTGACAGGTTCTGCTCCCTTATTATCCAGAAGAGTACCCACTCTTGGTTTCACATTTCCTGCTGCTGAATTGATGAAAGCAGAAAGTTTTTCAGTAGCGCTGTAAGTTGCACCGAAACTGCCCTGGACTATTGCCGGTTCCCATTCATCAGTTACCGGTGTTACGGTCCTGAATTTGCCTCCTTCACCTTCTATGTTAAAAGCTGCATATTCATTGAGGAAAGTTCCGGTTACCCTTATTCCGGCATCAAATGTTACAGGCCCAAGTCTCTGCTCATCTGTTATGACCCCCGAAATTGTCTCTGTATCACATCTCTTTCCCGTGTAGAACCTCTTTCCATTTGGGGCTACCCAGTGGTTATATAATCCTCCGAATCTCAATGTGTTCGATGGAAGTATTCTGACAGACTGCATAAAATTCACCCCGTATTCATAATCCTTCTCACTGGAAGTTATTTCTGCGACTTCATCATAAAACGTCGGATTTCTCATGGAATAAAATAGCTGAAGCTCAGAAGATACATTAGTTGTCGGCCTGTATGTCAGCTTTACATTTGAAAGCAAAGCATTATAGGGATCAAAACCCTGGATCATATCCTGGTATCTTTTCTCGGCAGGAGGAAGGGCTATGGCCATTTGTCTTTCGCCGTTAAGATAAAACAGACTGGCATTCAATCCAAGCTTATCTGTTAACTGCCAGTTCATCCTTGTATACAGGTTGGTCATTGCTTCCTTTGCATGTCTTCCTGAAGGGCCATTGGTCCTGTCATGTCCTATACCGGCAGCATAATTGAATCGTCCGATTTTATTTCCGGTTGAAATATGCGTATGCAGCGTATTAAATGTGCCATATTCCATATCCGCCCTGGTTTCAAATTCTGTATATTCTTTTGTTTTTACATTTATCAGTCCTGCAAGTCCGGATAAACCTGTAAGCAGCGCCGCACTTGATCTTACCACTTCAATTTCCTCAATATCATAAGCTGTAAAGAAATAAGGAAGCTCTTCGAATTCTTTCTGCCACACTCCGTTAATTGCATAATCGGGATAGGGATATTTCTGTCCCCTTACCGAAAAGAACTGTTTTACCTGTCTGCCCCTGGTTTCGGTGAAACCTCCGGGAATGAAATTCATTGCATCTATCAGTGTGGTGGCTCCCTGTTTACTGATATCGGTATGGCTCAATCTTGTGACTGTCGGGTAAAGTGCAACAGGTTCCGTGTATGGTCTGGCTACAGGGTCTGCAAGTCTTATTCTGGCCCTGATGGTTATTGAATCGATTTCATAAGTGCCGGGAAGAAGAACAGGATCTTCTTTAACCTGGGAAAATGATACGGACTGAAAAGCAAATAAAAAGAAAAGTAAAGTTGAAAAATAAGCTGACCTGGAGGGAAGAAATTGTCTGTTCATATCACCCAATATTTAAATCTGTTTAATTCATAATTATTCTTAATTTCCTGAATCCCTTTGTGTCCTTCGTGTGAACTTTGTGCTCGTTATGGTTAAACATAAAATTTGTTTTAACCACAAAGGACACAAAGGTCCCGATAGCTCCCGTCCCGATAGCTATCGGGAGCTATCGGGACGGGAGCACAAAGGATAAGAAAAGTATATGAATAATTAGAGTCAAAAGAGGATTTTTAAAAATTCTTAAAAAGAAGGCAAAATTATCAGTTCGAATGAATAAATTACTTAAAAAAAGTTAATTGTATTTAAAAGGTATGGGAGGTATATATGGTATGTAAAGTGAATTTATACCTTTAGCAGGCTATACTAACCTAACCTTTATGCCTATGTGAAAAAACAAATTACAATTGCAGGGACATTTCTATATCTGAATTCTCTCTAAAACTACCAGAATATTCAATTTAATATCAAGAGACTTTCTACTAAAGAAAGTAGTATAAACCAACCTAACAGCATTAATAACCATGATTAAGAAACAGATTGTAAATCTCCTGTTATTGAGGAGATCAAAAACTATTTTACTATTGAAGACCGGATTTTTTCTGGTGTTTTTTCTGTCATTGCACCTTGCAGTATACGGTTATGAACCGGTTGCAGGTGTTGAAATGACCGGTAAAAGCGGAAATTCCTTTCAGCAAAGTATTACCGGTACAATCACGGATGCTTCAACCGGAGAGGCATTGGCCGGTGTAAGCATTGTTTTAAAAGGTACAACCACAGGAACCGTTTCGGATGCAGGAGGTAAGTATTCGATCAGCATATCGGATCCAAGAGGTACTCTTGTATTTTCGTTCATAGGATATCAGACAATTGAAATACCTGTTAGCGGTCGATCAAAACTGGATGTAAACCTGGAAGTAGAGGTTACAGGACTGGAAGAAGTTATTGTCGTTGGTTATGGGACACAGAAGAAGAGTGATATTACAGGCACGGTTACTTCACTCCCAAAGGAAAGATTGCAGAATGTTCCCAATATTAATGTCGCTCAGGCAATTCAGGGATCAGTGCCCGGGATCATGATACAGCAATCTTCCGCAGGAGCCGCCCCCAGTGAAGTCATTATGATCAGAGGCCGGAATTCCATACTGGCTGATAATAGTCCTCTTATTGTTGTTGACGGTATACCATATGGTGGCCAGATCAGGGATATAAGTCCAAATGATGTCCAGTCAATAGAAATCTTAAAAGATGCATCAGCAGCTGCAATTTATGGATCACGGGGATCAAACGGAGTAATTCTTATTACTACGAAAGGTGGTTCTGCAGGTGAAACTGTAATTGCATATGATGCTTATTATTCTATTCAAAGATTTGCCGAATTGCCTGATATTATGACAGGTGAAGAATTCTATAAATTTAAGCAGGATAGATTTGCCAACCAGATTACATTATCTGAGCAGGCTGTATATGATGCTGGTGAATGGGTTGACTGGCTTGATCTGGGTCTCAGAAAAGGTTCAAGTCACCAACATAATCTGTCGGCTTCTGGTGGTTTTAGAAACACTAAATTCTATGTTGCAGGAAGTCTGCTTGATGTGACTGGTATCGCATTAAATGATGATTATCAGCGTATTACCACAAGGATAAACGTAGATACCAAAGTTGCCGATTGGCTTACTATTGGCACCAGAACCCAGTTTTCTATGGATGACCGTAGCGGAGAGGGCCCGAGCATGTCAGGTCTGCTATGGACCAATCCCTTATCAACAGCTTATGATGAAAACGGTGACCTGACAATATATCCGTGGCCGGAAGATCTTACTGTCAGCAATCCGCTTTCTCCAATATTGTACGATAATACCAACAAATCACAGCAAATTGTTACAAACAATTTTGCACAGATTGATTTTCCTTTTGTTCAGGGATTAAGTTATCGTATTAATACAGGTATAAGAATGAGATATACCAATACAAGTACTTACAGGGGAAGAAACACAGCATCGGGTCTGGGTTCACTCGGAAGTGCCAACACAGAACGTGGTGAATATGATAATACAGTTATCGAAAATATACTGACCTTTACTAGGGGATTCGGCAAACATAACATTTTTGCCACGGCATTGTATAGTTATGAGAGAAACTTAAGCGGATCCAATACTGTTAGTGCATCCAACTTTCCTCACGATTTTCTGACGATATATTCAACTGCACAGGCAGCATCCATTCAGCCGGGATATACATATAATGATACAAAGCTTGTTTCACAGATGCTTCGTTTGAATTATTCTTATAACAGTAAATATCTCCTTACTTTAACTGGAAGAAGAGACGGATATTCCGGATTCGGTGCACAGAAAAAGTGGGGGTTCTTTCCATCACTTGCTCTTGGATGGAATTTTGATGATGAGGATTTTTTCCCCTTTAAAAATTTATTCAGCAACTTCAAGTTAAGGGCTTCATGGGGATTGAACGGTAATCAGGCTGTTGGAGCATATGAGTCGATTTCCAGACTTGGTTCAACCGATATGGTTGACGGAGATGCCACAGTAGCAGGATATACCCCAAGTGTACTCGGACAGGACAAACTCGGATGGGAGACCTCAAGCACCTTTAATGCCGGTATTGATTTTGGGATCCTTGATGACAGGATCAGTGGTGAATTAAATCTGTATAAAACCAATACAACTGACCTCCTGCTAAACAGAACCATTTCTCCGGTTCATGGGATAAATTCAATTACTCAGAATATTGGTGAAACTCAGAATACCGGACTTGAATTCTCTTTCAATTCACGTAATATTGACATTGGAGGATTTCAGTGGACAACATCTGCGAATTTTGCCTTTGAAAAGAATAAGATCGTTTCATTGTATGGTATAGTGGATGAAAACGGTAATGAAGTTGATGATGTGGTTAACAGCTGGTTTATAGGAAAGCCGATCAGGGTGGTTTATGATTTTGTCTGGGAAGGAACATGGCAGCTCGACGAGGCTGCAGAAGCAGCAAAATGGGGAACACAACCCGGATTCCTTAAGCTTAAGGATGTAAATGAAGATTATAAACTTACGGCAGAAGATAAGCAGATTATCGGAAACCAGGACCCGAATCTGTTATGGGGACTAACGAATTCATTCTCCTACAGGAAATTCAAGCTGGATGTTTTTATTCATGGTGTTCATGGTGTCACAAAAAACATCTTTCCTTTGATGACAGACCTCGAAACCTATTCTGTAATCAGGCGTAACACAACCCGTAAGAACTGGTGGACACCTGATAACCCGACAAACGAATTTGTAATGAATCATTTACAGGCAGAATATATGGCGGGCATCAGAGGATATATATATGATCCGGCCAGTTTCATCCGTTTAAAAGATGTATCATTATCCTATGACTTTGCAAGTTCCCTGATAGAAAGGATTGGCCTTTCCAATCTGAGACTTTATGTTACAGGTCGTAACCTTATGACTTTTACAAAGTGGAGGGGACTTGATCCGGAGCTGAGTAATCAGGAAGCGATACCTTTACAAAAAGAATATGTTTTCGGATTAAGCCTTGGATTTTAATATTAGTTCTTATGACAATTATAAAATTTAATACTATGAAGATTTTATCATTATATAAAACTTTCCTTCCGGTTATTCTGATAACGACGTTGATTTCTATCAGTTGTTCAAAAGATATCCTGGATGAAGATCCCCCACATCTTATTACTACTGAAACTCTCTATACAAGCCTTGCCGGTTTTGAGGCGGGTTTAAATGGATTATACTCACTTGTAAGGATGGAGCGCGAAGGTGGTAACGGCTGCCGTATGGAAATATTTATGAATGGAACTGATAATCTGACACCAAACTCCGATTCCAAGGATATCGGCAACTGGGGTGAGATCCCCCGGTTTTGGGGAGCCAGATTGAATGCTCAGGATGTTGCCGTAAGAAATCATTTTCGTTGGCTCTATTCCGTTGTAAATGCTGCAAATACAATAATAAACCAGGCTGAAACCAACGAAGAGATAAACTGGGTGGGTGACAGCTCAACACCTTTGGAAAACAAAAACAGGGTTATCGCTGAAGCAAGAGCCATAAGAGCATGGGCATACAGACATTTATCAGGAAGCTGGGGCGATGTGCCACTGAACCTTGAAGAATCAAAAGGATCAACTATTAAGACAGACTGGGTACGGACTCCAGTGGAGGAAGTTCGCAGACAGATTCTTCGCGACCTGCTGTTTGCCGAGAAACATATCCCGGTTGAACGGACTTGGAGAGGCAGGTTAACCAAAGGTGCTGTTCAGCACTACATTTCCGAAATGTATTTGTACTTTAATAAGCCTGACAGTACGCTATACTGGGCTGACAAGGTGATAAATACCCCTGCATATAAGCTTATTACAGAAAGATATGGTGTGAGGAAAAGTAAACCGGGAGTTGCTGTCCAGGATATGTGGTACGAGGGTAATGAAAACAGGGACCAGGGAAACACTGAAGCATTGTGGGTTTTCCAGTTTCAGAAAGATGCCCTTGGAGGAGGAAACAGCAGTGGTGGCTGGAGACGTATACACCTGAGCAGATATGCTGATATAGTCGTAAATGGAGTAAGACCATTGCGTAATACTTATGAAAGAGGAGGAAGAGGCGGAACCCGGATGTCTTTAACAAATTGGGCAATAGGTATTTACGAACCTCAGGATGATCGTGCCTCTCAGTATTCCATGAGAAAATTCTTTATCCTTAATGACGCTGCAGCTAATGCTCCCTATCCTGCAGATCGCCTGCCATCCGGCTACAAATATGGCGATACTCTCTGGTGCGATTGGGGTAAAACAGTCGGAATAAATGAAATTACATCTGCAAACAGAATCAATGTACGAAGACCTTATATGCGAAAAGCTGAAGGTTGTGATCCTGATAATGTTGATTCCGATGGCCGTCAGTATAATGACCAACCATACCTGCGTCTGGCTGAAACATATTTGCTTAAAGCAGAAGCAGAACATCTGCTTGGTCATAACGATGATGCGGCAGAAACCCTGAATATTATCAGACGAAGATCAAACGCCAGTGAGATAACCCCTGCCGATGTTGATATCGATTTCATCCTCGATGAAAGATCACGTGAACTCGTCGCTGAAGAGCACAGACGATATACATTGATCAGAACCGGAAAACTTATAGAAAGAGCAAAGCTTTATAATTTCAACGGAGGCCAGTTTATTACTGAAAGAGATCAGCTTTACCCGATTCCCCAGGAAGTTATTGATGCCAACCTTACCGGGGATATGCCTCAGAACCCTGGTTTCTGATTGTATTATACTTGATTATTTCTGAACACTCCCGCCTGATGAACGGGAGTGTTCAATTTAATTTTATGATTTAATATTTTAAAGATCGCGTAACTTCGCAGATCATCAGTAGATAATGTATTGATATTAATTACAGAATTATGGATCAATCACATCAATTCAGGACTTTGTATTATCAGATAAGAGTCCGGCTCAGGTTTCATTACTTCCTGAAATGCTTAGTGGTTCTTGTTCTAGCTGTTTCATGTGATTCCGGTAAGAAATACTATTCATTTAGTGATTTTAAGAATGTTAAAAAAACTGATATACATCTCCACATCAATTCATCGGATCCTCAATATATGAAACTGGCTGAAGAGTATAATTTCTCGGTCCTTTCTCCTAATGTGGATTCCCGTTTGCCTGTCGATGGACAGCTTGATACTTCAATTAGTATAAAAAAACTATGGCCTGACAGGTTTTCATTTCTCGGAACATTCTCTGTCGATAGTTTCGGAAACCCACGGTTCACTAAGGATATTTTAAAGTGGATTGATAAATGTATGGCTGAAGGCGCTGCCGGGATCAAAATATGGAAAAATATAGGGATGGTATTGAAAGATGCTGAAGGCAGATATGTTATGGTCGATGATCCGGCTTTTGATTCAATATTTAATTATCTCGAAGAAAAAAAGATCCCTGTGATGGGACACCTGGGCGAACCGAAGAACTGCTGGCTTCCTCTTGAACAAATGACCGACAGCGGAAATTACAGGTATTATAAGGCAAACCCGCAGTATCACATGTTCCTCCATCCTGAAGCACCTTCCTATGAAGACCAGATAAATGCCAGAGATAACCTTCTTAAGAAACATCCGGATCTTAATTTTGTTGCGGCCCACCTGGCCAGCCTGGAATGGAATGTGGATGAGATCGCAACCCGCCTTGACAGATACCCGAATATGAATATCGACATGTCAGCCCGCATGGCCCACCTTCAGTACCAGTCCGTGGCAGATCTGCAACATGTTCGTAATTTCCTGATTAAATACCAGGACCGCATAGCATATGGTACAGATATCACAATAAATCCGGATGAAAGGGATCCTGAAGCCCGGTTACAGGCTCTGCTTGAAAGATGGAAATCAAACTGGATATACCTTGCAACCGATTCTGTTCAGAAAATAAGGAATATTTCAGGGGATGTCAAAGGACTCCGGCTTCCGAAAGAGGTCATTGACAAGATATATAAAAGGAATGCCAACCGCTTTTTTAGTCATATTTAACATATATTAATATTTCCTGACCGTTTGTTGGCTAATTTTGCATTAATCAGGTCGAAATTTCCTGATAAGGACTGTTAATTTCATTTCAGACATTTAATAGCATATGAAAATAAAGGTATTTATTATCTCTTTTCTGATCACTCAGGTAATGTCCGGGCAGTATCATGACTGGACTATGTGGCGGTATGACCATAACAGATCGGCATCAACGCCGGAAAAACTGGCAGATGATCTTTATCTTCAATGGAAGGTAAATTACTCCCCAAGAGTACCCGTATGGGACGATCCCCTGAATCAGAACCTTATGCAGTTTGACAGGATATTTGAACCCATCGTCGCTGAAAATAAGATCTTCATAGGCTTTAATGACCAGGATAAAATTGCTGCATTAGACATTAACTCCGGAAAGGAACTCTGGCACTTTTTTACTGACGGTCCCGTGAGACTCCCTCTGGCTTATAATAAAGGGAAACTCTTTTTCACAGGCGATGACGGATTTCTTTATTGCCTTAATGCATCGGACGGGGAACTGATATGGAAGAAACTCCTGGCTCCATCATCTGCCAGACTTCTCGGTAATAAAAGATTTATTTCAATGTGGCCGGCAAGAGGAGGAATTGTTATAAGGGATAATGTAATTTATACAGCGGCCAGTGTCTTTCCGCTTATGGGTACATTTATCTATGCAATAAACGCTGATGATGGTTCAGTGATCTGGAAAAACGAGGGCACAGGGAGCAACTACATTCTCCAGCCACACAGGTCACCGGCATTTGCTGACGTTGCTCCTCAGGGTTGCTTTACCCTGAGCGGCAATAAGCTGCTCGTTGCAGGCGGGCGCTCAGTCCCGGCAGGTTTTAATGCGGAAACAGGTGAAGAGCTTTATTACCAGCTTGCCGCCAGTGGAAAAACAGGAGGCGCATTTACCTGTGCCAACGACAAGGTGTTCTTTAACCACTTCAGGGAAAGACAGACCACAATGTACGACTCGGAGAACGGAAATAAGCTCATACCCGTGACAGGAGAATATCCGGTAATTGAAGGGAATCTTATATATTTTTCAGGAAAGGAAATTACCGCTGTAAATCTTAATGACGCGAAAAAGCTTGATACTTTGTGGAAAATGGCCATTCCTGCAACAACCGATCTTATTAAAGCCGGGAACTGCCTCTATGCCGCCGATACAACAGGGATTTATGCTGTCAGGATAAAAGAAAATTCCAAACCCGAACTTATCTGGAAATACTCCTCCGATAAGGTCATCGACCGCCTGATCGCTTCAAACGGGAAACTGATCGCAGTTACAAACGATGGGACAATAATGGCATTCGGGGATAGACCTGTAAATAAAATTGCTGAATACGGTTTTCCTGTCTCTGAAATAAAAAAAGTGACACCAAAAGCGGAAAAACTCATCAGCCGGGCAGATCAGGATGGCGGATATGCCCTTATCTTCGGACCGGATATCAAACTTCTTAAAGGAATGATCGCCGGTACTTCTCTTTCAATAATCGCCTACGAAAAAGATCCGGCTCAGGTCAAAGCTCTCAGGGAATATTTCAATAAGCTGGGGATCTATGCCGACCGTTTGATGTTCCTGGAATATGAAAAACCAAATCCAATCCTTCCAAAATACTTCTCATCACTCACTGTCATTAACGAGAATTTCGGGTTCGACAATGAGTTCCTGAAAATGATCTATGAATCAACCCGGCCATATGGAGGAAAGATCGTGATCACCAAAGATGTTGAACAAAATGATAATCTCACCGGGATTTTCAGAGAGTTCAATCTATACGGGGCGGTCATTGAATCAGGAACTCCTTATTCACTCATTACACGGGATGGAGCTCTTGAGGGCGCTGCCAGCTGGACACACAATTACGGCGATATTGAAAATACAGTCAAATCGGATGATAAGATGGTAAAGGCACCTCTGGGTATCCTGTGGTTTGGGGGAAATTCAAATATGGATGTCCTGCCGCGCCATGGACATGGACCCGGTGAACAGGTCATTGACGGCCGGCTGATAATTGAAAGTATAAATGGAATAAGTGCAAGGGATGTCTATACCGGAAGAGTGCTCTGGAAAAGGGATTTTGAGAAACTTATTGAAGACTCGTGGCTGGTTTACTATGATGAATCATATGATGAGGAAAACCCTCTGGATACAAAATATAATCAGGTACACCTGCCCGGATCAAACGCCAGGGGAACGAATTTCATTGCGACAAAAGAATATGTATATATAATCGAAGGAAATGTCTGCCATCTTGTTGACATAAAAACAGGGGAGCTCATTAAAACATTTAATACCGGGGATGACGAAACAATGGAGCTGGGATATATCGGTGTTTATGACGACCTTTTAATACTCGGTAATAATTTTGCTGAATTTACCGGAATGGAGAATGATTCAATCAGGATCAAAAATCCGAAATTCACCGATTATAATCTTACGGCAAGCCGCGAACTTATCGTTATGAACAGGTTTACCGGGGAGAAACTCTGGTCCATCACAGGGAACCATGGATTTATACATAATTCTGTGATAGCAGGAGACGGTTTACTCTTCTGTCTTGATAAGCTTCCACAGTATCTTGAGACAAAGCTAAGAAGGAGGGGGGAATCGCTGCCGGAGGGGTCCAGGCTCCTTTATATTGACATAAGGTCAGGCAAGATAAAAAATCAGGTTACAAAAGACGTATTCGGAACCTGGTTGGGGTACTCCTCTGATTATAAGCTTCTTTTGCAGGCAACCAGACCTTCGCGTGACATGTTAAACGGGGAAGAGGGGAACAGGATGATTGCCTATAATGTTGTTACAGGTGAAAAGATATGGGACAGAGCGCTCAGATATGCAAATCCTCCGATAATCCATAATGATAAAATTTATACAGAAGGTGAAGGATTTCGATTGCTGACCGGTGATCCGCTACTTGAAAGGGACCCGGTTACCGGCGAGGATCTTAAGTGGACCTTCAAACGTGAATATGGTTGCGGGATCGTGGCTGCCAGTGAACACCTCCTGACTTTCCGTTCCGCTTCCGCGGGATTTGTCAATCTCGATGTCTTTGAAGGTACAGGCAGCCTCGGAGGATGGAAGGCAAGCTGCTCTACAAACCTTATTGCTGCCGACGGTGTCCTGAATTCCCCCGACTATACAAGAACATGCCAGTGTCCTTACCAGAACCAGACTTCTCTTGCCCTGGTCTATATGCCCTGGATGAGCTACTGGACCAACAGCAACTACAAATGGTCGGGTAAAAGAATAAAACAATTCGGATTGAATATGAACGCTCCCGGCGACAGAACTTCAGATAATAAAACATTATGGATAGAATTCCCTTTTCTTCAGGGATATGACCCGGGAATTCCAATAAAAATTGATACTTCCGGATTTTCAAGGATAAGAAAAGAGCCTGTTTCGGTCGCATCTGAAGAAACTCCCTGGATCAGCGCCAGCGCAGTTGGAGGAATAAGATCGATGGAAATTGTACTCTCAGCTGAAGCGGATGTGGCTGAGACATCGTACAAAATTAATCTTCACTTTTCAGAACTCGAAAATAAAAAATCGGGAGAGCGCGTTTTCGATGTAAAAATACAGGGGAAGACCGTTCTGGATAATTTTGATATAGTAAAGGAAGCAGGCAGAACCGACAAAGAGATAGTAAAGACTTTCTCCGGAATTGCCGCCGGGGAAACCCTGAAGATTGAACTTGTACCTGTGAACGGGAATACTATTATTTCCGGAATTGAACTGATCGAGGAAATCCTGGCATCAAATTAACGTCCCGTTATGAAACCAATATTCATTAAAACGATATTGATTGCAGGTATCCTCAGTCTTGCATGCACTACCAAAGTGTCGGAATGGGTACTGATAAACAGCCTGCCCAATGAGTATCTTCTTGCCTATTACCACAAAGATCCATTGTCTGAAACAGTCAGAAAACAGAATTCCGAACTGGCAGGGGAAATAAGCTCAGCCAACATTCAGTTCAGGAGTGTTTTAAAGAAAGATATTGAAAAACCTTATTATGCACTCATTTACAATAACAGGCTCTTTTCAAAGTACTATGATCCACAGGAACTGAATGACCTATCTGTTTCACCGCTCAGGAAAATAATAGCCTCTGAACTGATGTCCGGAAAGCTCTGTGTGATGCTTTATCTCAAGACAGGGATCCCTGCAAAGGATGACCCTGAATTGCAGATAATTAAGAGAACAATCACGGCATCACCATTCAGGGAGATAATACCTGTGGTTGAACTCGACAGGAACAATGTTGAAGAGAAACATCTGGTTTCAATGCTGCTGAATGTGGAGGATGATCTGAAAGGGATCAACGAGCCCATGCTCTTCGGGGTTTTTGCAAGGTTCAAAGCTCTCGAACCACTTCTTGGCAAAGGGATTACAGAAGAAAACATCAACCTGATGATCGACTTTCTGACTGCCGATTGCAGCTGTCTCATAAAAGATGACCTGCCCGGAACAGATATCCTTTTTACGAACAACTGGGAGAATCCCATGCCGGCAATGGTTAACCAGATCATTGACGCGAACCCTATACTAGTTCACCATTGATGGACCAGGATTCTGCTCAATACAAATCATTGGATAACAGACCGCTGCCGAAATGGCTCACGGATCAGAGAGACGGTCTCAACCAGTATCAGCCGGAAATAAAAGTCATGAAAGATGACAGGTCACTTGGGGTATCCTTCATTATAACAGGTGCAGTAATACTGATTACTGTTGCTTTTTTGACGATATTGGTTTTACGGAAAAAACGAAATATTTAAATAATACCCTTCTTCCCTTTGTGCTCTCAGTGTGTACTTTGTGCTCTCGTGGTTAAAAAAATAACCGCAAAGTACCCAAAGAAGACGCAAAGAGTGCAAAGTAGAACTGCGGCAATGCTTAGCTTTGCGACCTTTGCGTAATTTCTTAGCGCCCTTTGCGGTTAAATAAGGACTTTTCAGAGGTATAGTTAATTGAAATAGAAAAAGAATTTAAAGTCATATGAGCCCATTAAAATTGATAATAAAAGAACTGCTGTACCGGAAAGGCAGCTCATTGGTCATTTTGCTGACAGTCATTATTGCCAGTACCGTGTCGGTTGCAATTTATTCGCTCAGCAAAGCAAGTGAAAATGAGACCCGGAAGATAATGCGCGAGCAAGGCCTCAACCTTTATATCTTCCCGAAAGGAACAAACCTGATAGATTTTTATTCTTCAAACAATACGCCGGCCTTTCCTGAAAACTATGTAGATGTTCTTGCTGAATCAAAAACTTTCGATGCTGTACGGCATCTGACTGGTATGCTTCAGGTCAAATATCCGGGATGGAGAGATCCGAATGGATCAGTCCACCAGATTATGCTCATTGGATACAGGGATGAAGCAATGCAGAGATTCCTTCCTAAACAGGAGATAATGGGTACCGATGTGGTCAAAGGAACGGTTCATGTAGGTTCACTTCTGTCAAGAAATATTCCTGAAGGAAAACCTTTCACAATAACCGGGAATGACGGTAAACAATACACATTTGAAATAGCAAAAAGACTTACTGAAGGGAGGGGGATGATCGATCAGGGAGTAGCTTTCAACCTTCATGATCTGCAGATAATCCTGGGAATGGAAGGACAGATCAACAAAATCGAAGCTCTGGGTTGTGTTTGTCATGACGGCCGTATCAACAATGCCCGTAAACAGGTACAGGCAATCTTTGCCGATCTTGAGGTGACTGAAATGTCAAGCATTGCCGATGCCCGTGAGAACCAGAGATTAATGATGAATAAGTACGGAGCATTTATTATTCCGTTCATAATTATTACATGTCTGCTTATAACCGGACTGCTCTTTTATCAGAATGTTACTGGCCGGCGGCATGAAATAGGTCTGATGAAGGCAATGGGTACCGGTAATAGCGGTATATTGATTATGTTCCTTACAAAGGCATTCATGCTCGGACTGATTGGCGGGATCATTGGTTTCTTTGCCGGAACATGGATAGCAGAATATTTCGGTAAAGAGATATTCATGTTTACAGCCGGGGATATTAAACCTTTATGGAATCTTTTCATTTTTACAATAATTATTTTCCCGGTATTGTGGATGATTGCAAGCTGGGTGCCGGCGCTAAGGGCTACTCAGATTGATGCGGCAAGAACTTTGAGTGAGGAATAGCAATGACGGGAACGGATTGCTTCGTCGTCCCGTTTTTATACGCCGTAGGTTTACCGAAGGCGTACGGCGGGACTCCTCGCAATGACGGG
>CAYPHL010000002.1:15009-84203 GCA_964410385.1 uncultured Rikenellaceae bacterium
GCGGGACTCCTCGCAATGACGGGAACAGAGATGGATCTTTACTAATTAAGATATGTTGGAAATAAGGAGTGTAACTAAGAAATACTACAAGGGAGCCAGGGAGTTCATAGCTGTGGATAATGTATCCGTGGAGATCAGAAAGGGTGATTATATAGTGATTTCAGGACCAAGCGGGGCAGGGAAGTCAACTCTTCTGTTTATAACCGGCGGAATGATACGTCCGGATTCGGGACAGGTCATATATAACGGCGGGAATATATATAACCTGGCTGCAAAGGGAAAAAATGAATACCGGAAAAAACATGTCGGATTTGTATTTCAGCAATTTCACCTGATGCCTTTTCTTACTGTTAAAGAAAATATTCTGCTGGCCTGTTATGAAAAATCTCTGTGTGCCAAAATTGATGGTCTGATGGAGCAATGCTCCTTAACGGGTCTCAGGGATAAATATCCCTCCGAACTGAGCGTCGGGGAAAAACAACGCACTGCATTCCTCAGGGCAATTATCACTGAACCCGAAATCCTCCTCGCGGATGAACCAACCGGAAATCTCGATCCTGCAAACAGCGAGATGTTAATGTCGCTGATGAATGATTTTAATAAAAAAGGAGGAACAATACTTCTTGTGTCACATAATCCCGAAGCCGCAAAATACGCTCAGAAACATATTTATCTTGATAAGGGTAAAATTGTTATTAACCACTGAGTTACACGGAGTATGGCACGGAGTTTAAAACAGTGGACCTCCGTGTAAACTCCGTGATGACTCCGTGTTCCTCCGTGGTAAAAATCTAAAAGGTTATGAAAAAACTCAATTTCGGATCTTCAGCGTTCACATTATTCTTAATACTTACCGGGATTATAATGTTCTGCTATCCTGTGAGTGCACAACTATCGCCCGAATCCAAAGCCGGCCAGATGGCAGGACAAGCGGAGCACAGCATGGTATCTAAAGAACCCGGACTGTTGTTTTATCTGTCCGGCGATCAGGGGTTTAGTGCAAAATTTGCTGCAGGAGGACAAACAGATCCGAATTTTCTGAAGGATGTCACTATCATTCCTGACGGAGCGGTTGGAAAAGGGTTCAGGGCTGAGGATACTCAACTTATGTCATACTGGGCTCCCGGAAATATTTTCGCCCAGCGGGGAACGCTCTCTTTTTTCTGGCGTTCACGTTATCCTGCCGGACCTACTCCCTTCCCTGTCTTTCGTGTCGGATATGCCGATCACTCAAGCTGGGATATGATATGGCTTAGAATTGACTATAATGGCTCCGGTTTCGATGCCTTTGTTACGGATATCGGCCTTGCAAGAACCCGAGTTTCTTGGTACACAGATAATTTTCCACCAGCCGATAAATGGATCCATATAGCCCTGTCATGGGATGAGACTGAAGGTATACGATTATATGTCGATGGAAAAATGGTTGCCCGACAAACAATTAATGGATCTGTTCTTGATGCCGGTCTTGATCAGTTTGGTCCCCATTCCCGCATAATAAGCCCCTACCAGGTACAGAGCGCATACTGTTTTTCCCGGGGAGGCGACGTGGATGAGATAAGGATCTATGACAGGATGCTTCCCGATGAGAGTATCCCTTTACTTGCTGCCGGAAAAAGCCTGAGAAAAATAGCGCCTTTCAGACGTGATCTTTCAGAAGAAAAATGGCGTACTGAATGGTGGCTGAGAAACGGATGGAACATTCCGAATCCGCCGCCACCCTTGCTTCCTTCATCAGAAACAGCTGTAAGGAAGGTTGAGATACATGATGCAAATGACATAAAGCGCTGGTACTGGAAAGCGAATGACGGTATAAGGGAAACTACATGGCCTGGCGTTTATAATATGTCACGGCTGCCGGGCAGATATGATTATTTTGTTCTGCCCGACTGGGATTGTTATTCCGGCTCCGGCCAGACAGTAAGGTTCACTCTTCCGGACGAGCAGTGGAATCACATCGAGATGTGGGGCAAAGCCTGGGGTCAGCTTACCCTGGAAGATGAAAACGGACCTGACTTTACTTTCGGCGTCAGAAGACAGGATCAGATAAAGTCTTTTCATCATCTGGCTGTATCTGAAAGGGGCGGTGTTGTCCGGTTCGATAATGCCCTTATTGAAGAACCAATCGGGTCATTTGAAGTTTATAATATTGTTAGTGGTAGCGCACCTGAGGGATCTGCAAGTGAAACATTCATCGCAAAACCTTTTATGTCGACCCCTGAAAATAAATCCCTGAATGATGTTATCTCTTTCATCAAAGGGCGTTATCCGGCAGATGAAAGGGCCATGATGACCGGCGTACGGGAAGGAAATGCCGGTAAATCCACAAATGAAAATCCGGATAGTGACATGCTACCTTTTGTACACATATTGATACCATATACAGCAAGTAAGGACAGAGGACTTGATGGAATTGAAATTAGATTGCCTTCGCTGAATGTCAGCCCGACACACAGCGGTGTATATCCTGTTAATATAAGGATAAAGGATCTGTTGTGGCCCATGCGCGATCTGGCTGATTTCAGTTTTTCCGTAAAACCCGGAGAAGCTCCGGTATTGTGGATAGACACACGTGACAGGATACTGCCTCCGGATAAAGCTCTTTATCTGACTGTTGCCGGTGCCGGAAGAGATCTCACTACTGCGATGCTTTCAGGAACAAAGATCAGGCTGGTATTTAAAACTGCAGAGAACTCCTTAAATGAACATGTTACGGATCGTTTCACCCAGGTACGTGATTTGTATGCGCATATTGTTGAAGAGAGACCTGTTACCCCCAGATTAAATCTATATAACCGTTTTATATCGGATTGTAACGACCTTTTGTCGGTACAATCCGATCACTGGCTTACACAGACATACAGGTATGCTCTCACCGGGGAAAACAGACCGGAATATAAAATACCTGAAGCGCCTGAGGGTATTCCTGAATGGGCATTCCTTCAGATAGAATATCTCAAAAAGCTTGAAAAGATAGCATCATATTATATTGATAACAGGCAGATAGCCAACGGGGAATTCGGGGGCGGCCTTTCTGATGACGGTGATCTGACAAATATGTGGCCGGGTATGGCATTCCTGGGCATTGATCCTGATAAATTGCTTAAATCGCTCCTGCTGCAAATGTCAGCATACTATGATCAGGACCGTCCCTCAGATGAAGCCGGACTGAAACAGCGCAGTCTGCCTTTATTTACAAACGGACTGGCTACCATTTTTACTGATGAACTGCATTCACTTGAAGAAGGGATCCAGGTAGTCGCTCAATGTATGCTTCTCGATTACGGAAATCCTCTGCATATTGAACGTGGAATGGAAACAGCCTCCAGGATGCTGAACGATATTACACAGGTTAATGATAAAGGTCATCGTCACTTCAGATCAAGATTTTACAGCGGAACACGAATTGCCGGAGAAGATCCGTGGCAGTGGTCCGTAAATCATTCATATCATGTCCTTCAGCCTGCATATCTTCTTGCCCGTTATAATGGTAACCCGCAGCTTATCAAAATGATCACTGAACTTGCTGATGCTTTGCTTGATCATTCGGAAGACGGGAAATTACTTACCGAAATTAATTTTTCAACCGATGAGTCGAGGGACGATACGGGAAACAGGGGCAAGCCATGGTCGCTATTCCTGGCAGCATGGAAGCTCACAGGTAACAAAAAATATCTTGATCCTCTGCCTCAGAACTTCTTTTATAACCGGGATTTTAACATAAAAAAAATTGCAGATAATTACAGGAATGAAATTTCAAACCTCGGGATCCGCGAATATATAAATACCGAAGGAAGCTTATGGATCGACAGGATATCATCATTCAACCCGGTAATTCAGGAAGACCGTCTGGGAGGGGTTGCATTAACAAGAACAAATATCCTTTATCCCATGAATCGTGTAAGCTGGAAATTTAAGGCACCGGCATCATATGAAAGTACGGCTGTATTTGTTCAGGAGTCCGGACCGGAAAAGATAAAGATAATAGCATTTAATCTGGAAAATGATCCAGTGAAGGCTGAAATGACACTCTGGGATGTGATTCCGGGAAAGTGGAGGATGACTGTGGGCATTGATACGGATGATGATCAGATACCAGATACCGACCTCGGTGAATCATCTGTTGTTACCGGCAGGGGAGAGGCGGTGGATCTTAATTTTGTGCCCCTAAAAAACACTATAATAACACTTGAGCTTAAAGAGCCTTCGGATCAGGGATACTGGGAACTTGCGGATATTGCCATCGGCAAAGAGGATATTACGGTTTCAGAAAATGAAATTACAGTTCGTGTACATAACATCGGAGCAATAATTTCTCCGGAAACTGAAATAGTTGTTACGGATGCGAAAGGAAAACGGATAGGTTCCGCATCGGTAACTGCCATTGATGCACCGGCCGATCTAAAACCAAAGCATACAGATATCAGGATCAAAATCCCTTCGGGGAACGGATATTCAGCCTCAAAGTTCGAACTTGATCCTGACCACAGGATAAATCAGATCACCCGTAAAAACGACTCAATAAGCTGGCAATTACTAACACCGTAACGCCCTAATGCCCTAATACCGTAACACCATAACGTCGTTGCGCCCCTGCGTCTCTGTGCCTTTGTGCCACTGCGCCGTTGAACCCCTGCACCCTTTTGCCGTTGCACCGTTGCGCCGTTGCGCCTCTGCACCAATACGTATAAATACCCCATTCAAAATAGGTCTTAATCCTCTTACCCGGTCTTCTGTATATCAATACTTTTGTTCTGATTAATCAGAAGGAAATAAATCCAGGGAATGCAGAATTACAGTGAAATGCTCATGCAGGATATAAGGTTCGAAGAAGGACTTAATGCCTGTATGAATTGCGGTGTTTGTACAGCCATCTGTCCGGCAGCGGAATTTTATGATTATGATCCGAGAAAAATTGTAGATCTGGTTCAGTCGGGTGATAATGCCGAGATTGAAAAGCTTCTCAAATCTGAGACCATCTGGTATTGCGGAGAATGCATGTCGTGCAAAACACGCTGCCCGAGAGGTAATACCCCGGCTCTGGTTGTAATGGCACTAAGAACTCTTTCACAGAAACTGGGATTCTTTACAGAATCTGAAAAAGGCAGACAGCAATTCGCAATAAAACGAACCGTAGGTGAAAATATCTTCAAATACGGCTATTGTGTTGCAAGCTATGCCGTCAGTCCCGAAATGCACGCTGAGCAGGGCCCGATCTGGAAATATATCCTGGATAACAGTACCGATGTTTTTGAAAGAATGGGCGGTCATGTAGATGAACTCGGCGCCGGACCATTAAGAAAGATCCCTGAAGATGCAAAAGAAGAACTGAAGAAGATATTTGAAGTAACCGGAGGAATGGATTTCTATAATGATATTGAACGTCATTCAAGGAAGAAAGCTGCTGAAATGGGACTTCAGTTCAGTGATAAAGGAATAGATAATGAATATTTTATCGAAGTATTCACTGCAAATAAAAAGGATCATCATATAAAATAATTAAGTTATGCAACAGGATGGCAAGAAAAGGATATGGTCAGATTATCAGAAGGAAATAGCAGATGATCATTTCTTTTATGTGAGATCATGTATCAGACAAAGCTTCTTCCCCGGATCCGAACAGTTTTTTCTCCACTTCATGAGGGATATACTCGGGAAAGATGTATTTGAAAATCCTTCGCATACAACATGTACGGGAATAGGATATCATGGTGATGTTGTTCCTCTGGCAACGATAATGACTGTTGTGGCAAGGCATTTTGCCCTGATGAAAGAGTCGGGATATAAAAATATTGCCATTTCATGCGTAACATCCTTTGGCATTTACACCGAAATAATAGAAACCTGGAAGCATTTCCCCGAAGAGCTTGAAAAGACACGCGAATTCCTTTATAAAGCAACAGGCCGTGAGTTTGATGTTCCTGAGAATATGGCACATACGAGTGATATTATTTACAAATTCAGGAATGAAATAGCAGAAAAGGCTAAATATAAGCTTATAAACAAGGAAACCGGAGAACCACTGAATGTTGTTGAACATATCGGCTGTCATTATTCAAAGATGTTCCCGAAATATGGTGTTGGAGGGGCAGAATTCCCGAACGTGCTTGGAGGTATGATAGACAGCTGGGGAGGTAAGGTAGTCGATTACCCCGAGAGAAGGCATTGCTGCGGATTTGGTTTCAGACAATACCTCGTTCAGGCCAACAGAGGGTATTCACTTTCAAATACAGTAAAGAAATTTGAATCGATGAAACCTTTCAAACCCGACTTTGTCCTTACAAACTGCCCTGGCTGTAATATGTTCATGGATAAGTGGCAATATACAATGAAGGAAATGGAAGGTACAGTATATGGCGAACACGGTGAATCGATTCCCATTCTTACATATGAGGAGCTTGCCGGACTGGTTCTGGGAATCAATCCGTGGGACCTGGGCCTGCAGTATCATATGGTTCAGTCTGAACCTCTTCTGAAAAAGATCGGTATCGAATATGATCCTGATAATAAATTCAAAACCAAGGACGGAAGGCAGATGCCTGTTCCACAGAATCTGATCAATGCCTGAGAAAAAACATATTGCAGTAATAGGAGCGGGTGCTGCCGGGATGGAAGCTGCAGGCCAGCTTGCCAGAGCCGGTTATATAATCACTCTGCTGGAAAAGGATGGAAAGACAGGAGGGCACGTTAAGGACTGGTATCATCTGTTCCCCGACAGACGAGACAGCGGAGAGGTTATTGAGTATCTTCAAAAACAGGCCGGACATAATAATATAACACTCCGGACCGGAATTACTGTTCAGGGCCTTGAGAAAAATAACGGTTCATTTGTGATAAAAACCTCCGGTGATGGTGAAATAAAATCGGATGCGATAATTGTCGCAACAGGTTTTGACCTGTTCCGGAGCGAGCGGAAGGAAGAATATGGCTACGGTATTTATGATAATGTAATCACTTCCGGCGATCTCGAGACAATGTTCAGGAAGAATGAAATAAAAAGGCATAACGGTGAAATACCCCGGAAGGTCGGATTTATCCATTGCGTGGGATCAAGAGATGAAAAGGTCGGTAACGTCTATTGTTCAAAGTTGTGTTGTGTAACGGCAGTCAAGCAGGCAATGGAGGTCAAAAAACATATTCCTGATGCAAGAGTTTTCTGCTTTTACATGGATATGAGAATGGGTGGAGCTATGTATGAAGAACTGTATAAGGAGTCCCAGGAAAAATACGGGATAAATTATATCAGGGGGAAGTTATCGGAAGTATCGGAAAATATTGAAAATAAACTTGTTGTGAAAGTTGAAGACACGCTTGCCGGCAGGCCCCTGAAAATGGAACTTGATATGCTGGTGCTGATGGCCGGGATGGAAATGTCTAAAAGCGGTCTTGATCTGGCACGATCATCAGGACTTCAGACAGGGGAGAACCGGTTTTTCGCACCGGCCGATCATCATTTCGGTAGTAATAAAAGCAAAACAGACGGTGTATTTTATGCAGGCGCCTGCACGGCACCCATGAATATCACCGAGACTATTTCTCATGCGCGGGCTGCAGCTGCAGATGTTATTGATTATTTCAGAAACCAGGAAAGCTGATGGAGAAATTCGGATTTTTTATATTGAAAGCCAGACATATCAATTATGATTCAAATGATAAGAGTATTGCTGAATACATCTCCGAGAGGGAACCAAGCTTCAGGATATGTATTGAATGCGGATGCTGCTCTGCAACCTGTACGACAGGCAATTTTACCCGGTTCAGTCTGAGGGAACTTCAGATACTGCTTAAACGCGGCGAAAATGAGAGTGTAGGCGAGGTCATTAATAAATGCATGCTATGTGGTAAATGTACTCTTGCCTGCCCCCGCGGTGTCAATACAAGAAACGTGATTTTACTGGCAAGGGAAGCTTTTCAAAAAAGATTGAAAAATGCAGTTTGATCCTTTTATAATACCTTTTAATATCGGCCTCTATTTCATCCTGATTTATGCGGTGGCCAGAAGTATAATCTGGTTCAGGGCACTTTCCCGTCCCGACAAGCTCAGACTTCAGAGAGGATTCTTCGGACGGGCATTTGGCCAGAGCCTTAAGGAAATTTTCCTCGAAAGCCTTATCCACAGGAAAATACTTAAAACCAATTTCCGTCTGGGATACATGCATATGAGCCTGGCTTTCGGATGGTTCCTTCTTATTTTATTCGGGACAATAGAAGCTGATATCTTCGGAGAATCACATCTCAATCCTCCGTATAAGGCTATATTTTTCAAGTTCTTTAATCCGGTTCACGGAAGAATGGGAATTGAAGCTGCTTATGGTTTCCTCATGGATCTTATCCTGGCATTCATTCTTTCCGGTCTTATCCTGGCAGTCATTAAAAGATTCTGGTCACCTGTCGTAGGAATGAAAAGAACAACAAAGCTGAAACCCCTCGACAAGGTCGCTCTTACATCCTTATGGCTCATCTTCCCAAGCAGGCTACTTGCAGAAAGTTTCACAAGCGGGGCATACGGAACAGGCAGCTTTCTTACTGGAACTCTCGGTTCTGCCCTGGCATCCTTTCTCCCGGCAATAGAAATGGCTTACCCTTTCTGGTGGCTCTATTCACTTTCACTTGGAACATTTTTCGTCCTTCTTCCTCTCACCCGTTATATGCATATTCCAACTGAGCTCTTCCTTATTTTTGCCAGGAATTCAGGCATCAGAACAGGCGACCAGCCGGGTGCTTTTCAGGAAATGCAGATCTATTCATGCTCCTCATGCGGTATCTGTATCGATGCCTGCCAGCTTAACTTCTCTGCCGGTATAACAAACATTCAGTCAGCCTACCTGCTGAAAGGATTAAGAAATGAAACTGATGTGAGCGATATTGCTGATAACTGCCTGATGTGCGGACGATGCGATCAGAAATGTCCTGTGGGAATAGAACTCACTCCGATCAGGATGAACGCAAGAAGGGTAACGGAAACTCCTGTAAGCAATCCGGGCCTCCTGAAAAGATATTTTCCCGACCACTCCTTCAATGTAAGATCCAAACCGGCAACAAGTCCTTCATATAACTGGCTTCCCGAGACAGACCCGGCAAAAGCCGATGTAATATACTTTGCAGGATGTATGACCCATCTTACTCCGGCAATTAAGATTGCAATGAAAAAGATTCTTGAAGCATCGGGTGTAAATTATAATTTTATCGATGAAGACGGAGGAGTATGCTGTGGCCGCCCTCTCATGCTTGCCGGCCAGGACAGGGAAGCAAGGGAGCTGATTAATTATAATTCACGGGCTATATGGAAATCAGGAGCAAAGATACTGGTTACTTCATGTCCGATCTGCTATAAAGTATTCAGGGAAAGCTATTATCTCGATGTTGAAATTCTGCATCATACCCAGTTCATCAGACGGCTTATCCTTGATGGTTCAATTAAACTGAATTTCCTTCGTAAAACAATTGCATATCATACTCCCTGCGAACTCGGTAGACGATCCGGTGTCTATGATGATCCGAAAAGGGTACTGATGCATGTCGCCCGTCTTCTGAAAACCGGATTTGACGATGAAAATTCACTATGCTGCGGAGGAAGCCTCGGAAATACAAGGATAAGTTATCAGCAGAAGAATAAGATTGCATCTGACGCAGCTGCCGAACTTACAAAAGATAATCCGGATATTCTTGCCACTGCCTGTCCTCTGTGTAAAAAAACTTTTGCAGGAGCTACTGAAACCAAAGTGGCCGATATAGCTGAAATTGTCGCAGAAGCCCTTGTTATTCAGGATCCGGTAAAAAATACATCTGGAAAGAAATTATCCAGACGGAAGGCAACTGCAATCATTTGATGATTTTTTCACCAGATCTTCATCTGTCATACTTTATATTTATATCTACTTAATAACTCACCCCTAAATCCCCCGGGTGGGACTTTAAAATCTGAGCGCCCCTGGGGCAAAGGGGTGGCAGGAAGGGCGGGGATTAATATAGTTGATGCTCCTGGGTTCTCTAAGGTGATACACTTTGTGTGTCAAAATGAGCCCTGATTTTTTAATGCTTTATTTAATAATTTAAAATTTTATCCGTGTACAATGGAATGGTTTTTGTAACGTTCTATATGCAGTAAACCAAAAAAAATCTTTAAAAACGGCATGAAAAGATTATTCTATTTTCTTATTGTTACAATTACAGGACTTGGCATTTTATCTTCATGTGGGAATAATGACACAAAGACTGCAGATGAAAATGCAATGGTGAAAAAAATCATGCAGCAGCCCGACGGTACCATTTCTTTACAGTTGGATAATGCTGATTGTTACAGTGATAAACAGGATCCTTCAGAAAATACTGCAGAATGGAACGTTGTTGTTTCAAAATCCGGAAGGTACAATGTATGGCTGTCAAGTGCCACACGTGATACAACTGATCTTAATTACAAGAATAAAGTACTTGTAAGTGTTCATGAAACCAGGATTGAAGGCCGTCCTGCCCCGGATAAGATAATAAGGAATTCAAGCGAGGTATCATATCCATACTACAGAGCAGATTCATTTATCGGATCAATGTATATTAAAGATACCGGAGAATATCAGATACAGGTCATAAGCGAACAGATCCTGCCAGAGGATGCATCTATGGGAGATGCTTCAAAAGAGGATTTATCAAAGCTCCTCTCTGTTTCATTCACTCCTGTCAAAAGATAAAAGGTAAATTTCCTGGCGATGGGCTGCGGATGGCAGCCCTTTTTTTTACATGTTCTCTTCTATCCACCTGCGGGCATTTACAAATGCCTTTAACCAGGGAGTGACTTCATCTTTTTTCCTGTCTGCCGGATACCAGCCGCATTGCCATGGCAGGAAAGCCCTTTCAGGATGTGGCATCATTATAAGATGCCTGCCGTCATCAGAACAAAGCGCAGCCGCATCATAGTCAGAACCGTTCGGATTGGCCGGATAAGTATTATGGGAATATTTAACAGGAATGTTATATTTTTCCTCATTGTACGGCAACCTGAACTGCCCTTCACCGTGTGCAACCCAGACCCCGAGCTCCATGCCCGACAGATTGCCGAACATTACTGACTTGTTTTCCTGTATCCTTACATTGAGAAATATTGATTCAAACTTCCCCGATTTATTATGCAGGAGTTTTGGCATCTCTTCATGATCCGGACAGATCAGCCCCAGTTCAGCCATAAGCTGACAGCCATTACAAACTCCAAGTGAAAGAGTGTCTCTTCTTCTGTAGAAATTCTCAAGTGCTTTTCCAGCAGATCCGTTATATCTGAATGCTCCAGCCCATCCTTTGGCTGAACCGAGGACATCGGAATTTGAAAAGCCTCCCACAAAAACTATCATACTGATGTCCTCAAGCGTCTCCCTGCCCGACATCAGATCTGTCATATGGACATCTTTCACATCGAATCCGGCAAGGTATAGCACATAAGCCATCTCACGGTCTCCGTTAACTCCCTTTTCCCTGATTATCGCAGCCTTTATACCACTCTTTTTCCTCCGTGAGGGTGAAACACCGAGTGACCTGAATGTCCAGTCATGTTTAAGGTTGAGGTTGAGGTTGAGGGGATGATTCTTATAGTTCAGGAATCGTTCGAGGGCAAGATCGGGCACGGTCTGCCGCCTGTCGAGAAAATAGGATGTTTTATACCAGATATCACGCAGGACATCAATATCATATGTTTCAGAAAAAGCGCCATGGGTGACTGTCAGGGTTCTTTCATTAACAGGATGACCTATTGCATAGTATGATATTCCATTTTCAAGAAGGCGTTCCGAGACATCATTCACATCCTTTACCTGTATTATAATTCCCGGATTCTGGCTGAAAAGTATCTTAACTGTATCAGCTTCATCAATTGCAGAAATATCAACAGATAATCCTCCGCTTGTGTTTGAGAAACACATTTCAAGGAGGGTTGTTACCATGCCTCCGGCAGAAATATCATGACCCGCCATTACCTTGTCTCCACGGATCAGTTCCTGTATACAATCAAATACTTCGGCGAAGTATACCGGGTCCTTTACCGTAGGGACTTCATCACCGACACTGTTTAAAACCTGGGCAAAGCTGCTGCCTCCCGGCCTGAAAGAATCCCTGCTCATATCAATGTACAGGATGCTTGAATACGGATCATTTACAATTACCGGTTCGATAATTCTTTTTATGTCATTTACTTCCCCTGAAGCGGAAATTATGACAGTACCCGGTGAATAGACAACCATATCACTGTATTTCTGTGTCATCGAAAGGCTGTCTTTACCGGTTGGTATATTTATACCCAGTGCTATTGCAAAATCGCTGGCAGCTTTTACTGCTGAATATAGCCTTGCATCCTCACCCTTGTTTTTACATGGCCACATCCAGTTTGCAGAAAGGGAAACACTTTTCAGGCTGTCGGTGAGAGGGGCCCAGATAATGTTTGTTAAAGCTTCGGCAATTGACAGGACCGATCCTGCTGCCGGATCCGCCAGAGCTGCTGCCGGGGCATGGCCTATGGATGTTGCCATTCCGTATCTGCCCTTATAATCAAGTGCAATAATCCCCGTATTATTAAGAGGAAGCTGAAGCGGTCCGGCACATTGTTGTTTCGCTATCCTTCCGGTTACCGACCTGTCCACCTTATTTGTAAGCCAGTCTTTGCAGGCAACCTCTTCAATGCTCAGAACCCTTTCAATGTACTCATTAATAAGATCCTGCCTGTATTCTACATTCCTGAATGATGAAGGTATTGTTACATCATTCATTACTGTTTTTGGAGGATCACCGAAAAGTGATTCAAGCTTTATATCAACGGGTTTTTCTCCGGTAACAGGGTTTAAAAGTGTAAACTGATGGTCGCCGGTTATTTCCCCAATCACGTAAAATGGCGCTCTTTCCCTCTCAGCGATCTTTCTGAGGATTTCAGCCGATGGTTTTTTCAATACGAGCCCCATCCGTTCCTGCGATTCATTACCTATTATTTCTTTTGCCGACAATGTCGGATCACCTACAGGTAATTTACTGATATCTATTCTTCCTCCTGTCGCTTCAACAAGCTCCGACAGGCAGTTAAGATGTCCGCCGGCGCCATGATCATGTATCGAGATCACAGGATTCTTATCCATTTCTCCCAGGGCCCGTATCGCATTATAAACCCTCTTCTGCATCTCGGGATTGGCCCGCTGAACCGCATTCAGTTCAATGGAGCTATCGTACCTGCCAGTTTCCACTGATGATACAGCCCCTCCGCCCATTCCTATCCGGTAATTGTCTCCGCCAAGCAGTATTATCAGATCCCCTTTTTGCGGACTGTTTTTTTCACTGTCAGCCAGCTTTCCTGTTCCTATCCCTCCGGCAAGCATTATGACCTTGTCATAACCATACAGTTTATTGTTCTCTGTATGTTCGAAGGTAAATAATGATCCGCAGATCAGAGGTTGTCCGAATTTATTGCCGAAGTCGCTGGCCCCGTTCGATGCCTTTATTAGGATATCTTCAGGTGTCTGGTAAAGCCATGGCCGTTCTTTTATGGCTTTTTCCCATGGCCGGCCACCTTCAGGACGAGGATATGAGGTCATATATACAGCAGTACCGGCAACAGGAAATGCTCCTTTTCCCCCGGCTATCCGATCCCGTATCTCCCCGCCTGTGCCTGTGGATGCTCCGTTGAATGGTTCCACGGTGGTAGGGAAATTATGCGTCTCGGCTTTCAGTGACAGAACAGCCCTGAAGTCTTTTATCCTGAAAAAGTCCGGTTTATCCTGAGTGACAGGTGCAAACTGTTCAATAACTGGTCCTTCAATAAACGCACAGTTGTCCTTATATGCCGAGACAACCTTGTTGGGATTGGTCTTTGTTGTGAGCTTTATTAACTGAAACAGCGAACCATCCATTTCCTTACCGTCTATTATGAATGTCCCGTTGAATATCTTGTGACGGCAATGTTCGGAGTTGACCTGTGAAAATCCGAATACTTCACTGTCCGTAAGTTTCCTTCCAAGATCTGTACTTAATCTTTCAAGGTAATCAATCTCTTCTTCACTAAGGGCCAGTCCTTCAGTCTTATTGTATTCACGGATATTTTCAACAGCTAGTACCGGATCGGGCTTTCTTTCAATGGTGAACAGATCCTGACCGAGACTGTTGTAGATAGCCTGAAGCATAGGGTCCCAGACCGGGTTACCTGATAAGGGTACGAACTCTTCAATCCTTGAAATTCCTTCAATGCCCATGTTCTGGGTTATCTCAACTGCATTTGTGCTCCAGGGAGTTATCATCTCCTTCCGGGGTCCTCTGAAACTGCCTGTCAGCCGGCTCTCACCAAGCAGCCTGGCATTTCCGAACAGCCACTCAAGCTTTGATATCTGATAATTATCAAGTTCGGCTGATATCCCTGCCGCAATAATTGCTTTGTTATGATTTTCAAAGAATAAGATCATGCTTCCGTGAGGTTGACAGAAATAGTTAGAATGTATTTATAAAATACGTATTATAATACGTATTAAAAAACGTATTATAATACGTAGATTTGAGAATATCTTGATACGACCGGTAGGATTTACCTTGCATATTCGGTTTCATCTTCATCTTCTTCATCAGAGCCAACGGCTCCCGCATATTTTGCAGGATAGGGGGCATTACCTCTGGCTGAATACCAGAGTATCCTGTTAAGGAGGTCATCATGGCCTGAATCTACTCTGTCAAAAACAGGGAGCATGCTTTTTCTGGCAAAGTGCAGTTCGCGGCCGGAAAGTGAGGACAATGGCTTGTTCATTTCATCCAATGGAATGTTATTGGGAACTGAAATGTAAGGAGTAAGATCTGCCCTGCCTGTAAAACAATCATTCATAGGATTGGCAATTGCATCCTGGACGTTCATTGGCGGAATTCCAAGTATCTGCTCGATTGTTCTGACCATCGAAGGCTGTGTGTAAAACGTACTGATAGTTTTTTTCAACCTTGAATAAGGGCTTATTACAAGTGCGGCAGTGCGATAGGCGGAAACGTGGTCCCAGCCACCCTGTGAATCATCCTCAACAACCAGGATGACAGTATTATTCCAGAATCTGCTTTTTGATACAGCTTCGACAATTCTTCCTAGCGCCAGATCATTATCGGCAACAAAGGCACGAGGAGTGGGGTAGCCTGGCCTCGTTCCGGCAGTGTGATCATTAGGAAGAGCCATTATCATAAGTTCAGGCAGCTGATCACCTTCCATAGCCTCAAATTTTCTGAGCTCTTTTATGAACACGTCGGCCCTCATCTGATCGCTGAATACATGAGGTCCGTAAGAAGGGAAGTCCGGACTGAGAATAGCCCTTACAGGTTCAATTGTTGTCCGGTTTTCAAATTCGACCCTTTCGCCATTCATATATTTCCTGTAAACATCGGTCCAGGTCACATTATCCTGATTAAACCAGGGAGATGCAGCTTCGCCATATATCCTTACGGATTTTCCGTGCTTCAATCCGTTATCCCAGATAAATCCTGTCGGTGCATAAACAAGAGCATCTTCCTGGACATGCGGATAGCTTCTGAACCATGCATACATGTTCTTCTCTATATAATCAGTAACTATCGATGCGTCAGTCCATTGATGGCCTTCTGCAGAACATTTTCCCGATGCATGGAAATTGTCAAGAAGAAGGAATTCCCTGCAAAGTTTATGAGTATTCGGGGTAACCTCTTCTCCGTATGTACAAAGCGACGGATCCCCTTTCCCTTCTTTCATATCGCCCAGGAGCTGATCATAAGTCCTGTTTTCTTTAATAATATACAATACATGTTTGAACAGCGAGGGCTCACCTATCCTGTCAGGTACGGGCTTCGGTGTCTGACCTGACCTGGGAGCTTCCCTTGCCAGGACTGCTCTTGAAAGGTCGTTTACAGCAATAACTGTATCTGTATAAGCTTTGAGATCGTGTTTCACGGGGACAGGAAATACCGATACCGAAGCCATCATGTGGTGGGAATTATAAATTATATTATCCCCGTCGGGATTTTTAAGGCCTATGTGTATGCCGTTTCCCTCGATATTTCCTACATATATCATCCCGGATGAAGTGATACAAATAGCTGACGGATAAGCTCCTGTAGGAATGAATCCGGTAACGGTGCTCGCTTTTAACCTGCTTTTCCTGGCTGCTTTCTTACCAAGAGAAACTACTGCAAGGGCATTGTCCATTCCATTTGCAACATATAGTGTATGCTGATCATGAGACAGGCATAATCCGTTTGGAGAATCTCCGAACCAGGGATTGATCTCAGGCTGAAGCCTGACACTTATAGTTTCTGTAACCCTGTCTATAGGGGTACTGATTACCGAAACATTATCGCTGTTTGAATTGGTTACATAAATATATCTTCCTTTCGCGTCACTGATTATCTCATTCGGGTGTAATCCTGTTATGATATCTTTTATTACAAGACCGGTGGCAGGATCGATCACTGCTACACTTCCTTCCCTGGTAGCCCCGCCGGCATTATTATCCACCCTGGCCGCACCCCACGGGACCCCGGCAATATCCTTATCATTTTCCTCAGGATACCTTCCTGCCCAGTTTGTTACATATATCTTTCCGGCTGCTTTCACAATACCGTAGGGAGCGACTCCGGGATAAGAAGTCCAGATCGTATCGCCTGTTACAAGATCCTGCTTAATTACTTTATTATTTCCGTTGAGTACTACATAAATAAACTTTTTGCCCGATTCTTTTGTTATAAGAACTTCATTTGCAAGAGCGTAATCTGCTCCCTGATCAGGCATATAAGTGAAGATCCTTTCAAATCCGGCGATCACCCCGTTCCAGAAGGCTGATACGACAAATGATCTGTTATTGCTTCCGGTGGCGCTCCACCAGACTCTGGGACTGCCTTCGTCGATATCCCATAAGATTCCCGAGTAGGTATTACGTCCACCCCTCAGATCAGGACTGAGGTCATTATAAAGAGTGTATTTTATCTTGTTATCTGCAGTACTTATGAAAACGATGCTGAATCTTTCCTCAACCGCAAGCCATTTTCCGTCTGGCGAGAGTGACATATCCATCACATGATTTTCGCGGGCTTCATTGCCAAAGACAATCTGCAGACCGGCGGGATTGACAAGCCTGTTATAAGGAAGCTGAAACTGCCGGGAATTTGTGGTTGTTCCTGGAACGACTGCGACCTGTGAATGTATTTCTGTGAAGATCAGCAAAAGGGAAAATACATATTTATATTTCATAGCGTTCAGTTTAAGGATTTAAACAGTATGATGCTTTCAATTTCCAGCAGGATTATCAGCTTTAAAGATAAAAAAAAGAGACTGAATTTCCGGTTCAGTCTCATATTCTTTTCAGAACGGCAGATCGCTCAGGTCGTCAATATCCGGCGGAAGGTCCTCAAGTTTAGGCTGCGGAGGAGCACCCTGGTTTCTTTCCGGGGATGACGCCCGCTCAATCTTCCAGGCATCCAGATTTGTAAAATAGTTTACTTTACCATCGCGTTCCCACCTGTTGCCTTTTATATTGAAGGTGACCTTAACTTCATCATTAAGGAACGACTCATTTATAAGGTCACATTTGTCCTGTACAAGCTGGAATTTTATATAATCAATGAACAGAGCGGCTCCTCCCGACTCTTTCCTCTCGATAACAAATTCGCGTTTACGGAATTTATCGCTTACCTGATTAACAGGTAAAATCTCAATGACTTTACCACTTATTTCAAATGCCATCCTGGTAAGTATATTTAATTAATGCTCTCTTAATTAAGAATATCAAGAAGTTCAACTTCAAAAATAAGGGTTGAGAATGGTTTGATCATTTCACCCATTCCATTTGCACCATAAGCTAAATTCTCAGGAAGATAGATCTTGAATTTTGATCCAACAGGCATCAGCTGCAACGCTTCAGTCCAGCCAGGAATTACACCCGATACCATGAACTGGACAGGTTCACCCATTTTTACAGAAGACTGAAATTCTGTCCCGTCGATCAGAGTTCCTATATAGTGAACTTTTACCTCATTTTCAGCTGTGGGTTTGGGACCTGTTCCCATCTTAATGACTTCGTATTGTAATCCGCTGGGAGTAACAATGACTCCCGTCTTTTCTTTGTTTTTAGCAAGGAATGCCTCATTCTCAGCAATATAGACTTTGTGTGTCTCCTTGTTAAGTTCTGCCTGTTTTGCCATCATTTCAGTTTCACGTTGGTTTAAAAACATCATTATAAATCCTCTTGCAACCTCGTCCGTCATTTCCGCTTTGCCTTTTTCTCCATCCGTCATTGCTTTTGCAACAACCATTGGATTGAGCCTGAGACTATCTGTGAGCAGTGCATTGTAATTTACTATACCAAATGCATATGAAAGAGAATCTTCTTTTGTTTTAAGCTTTGAACCCTGAATTGCATTTTTGCCACATGATCCAATCATAATGGCAATCAATAAAATTGGAACAACTATTCCCCTGATTTTCATTTTAGATATTTTTTAATTTAAGTTTGCGCAAAGATAATACTTTGAGCCTTGTAAAAAAGGATTGCTTACTTTTTTTCAGATTTTTATTGCCCGTATAATATGCCTCTTTCCGGGAGGTCCTTCAGTCACTTTTACAGAGAATCCGCATGCCTTAAGGTTACGCTTCACTTCACCCTTAGAGGAATAGGTCACAAAAATCCCTCCCTTTACAGTTGCTTCCGATATTTTAGCAAGAATTTCCCTCGTCCACATTCCCGGTTGTTTATCCGGACCAAATGCATCGAAATATATCAGGTCATAATTTCCGGTTATCTTTTCAGTGAGCATATCCCCTTTGATCTTATGGATGCTGAAATAGGGTGAAATACGACTCATAACACCCCATCCGGCGCTATGTATCCGTTCGAAGATTTCCTTCCCGTTTTCACCGGCAAAATTGTGGTGGTTAAGTAAACTGATTGTATTTTCATCAGGAGGATCCTTCTCTATGGCAGTATAAAAAACAGATCTGCGTTGTCCGAAAGCTTTTGCTGAAGTCAGGAGCGCATTCAGACCGGTCCCGAAACCAACTTCAAAAATGCAAACCGGATCGGTATTACAGAGATCCAGGCCGTTTTTTATGAAAATAAATTCCGATTCCTGTACTGCACCATGTATTGAATGATAGTGCTCATTAAGCTCAGGAACAAAGATCGTATGAGATCCGTCAGCGGTTGTTACGATATTATTCAAGGTTTCTTTTTTATTCGGTTTCCGGCTTCCGGCGACCGGCTAGCGGCTACCAGCTTCCGGCGACCGGCAACCGGCTTCCGCATGCCGTACGCCGGATGCCGCACACCGCACACCGCACCCCGGAAGCCGCACGCCGGAATATTAAATAAAATTCCTGCCAACGCAAAATTATTTGAGAGTATTGTATTATTTTTATTACCTGATTTATCGTAAACAATAACAAACATACTAATAAATATTTATGACCATGAGAAATTTACAATCAAGAAGAGATTTCGTAAAGATGGCAGCAGCCGGTACGGCAGGTGCCTTATTATTATCGAACTATTCCTGCAGTAAAAAGATCCCGGGAATAGGTCTTCAGCTATATACAATCCGGGATGCGATGACTGCAGATCCTGCGGGATCGCTGAAAAAAGTAGCTGAAATTGGTTATAAATACCTGGAACTTGCCGGTTATGCTGATGGTAAGTTTTACGGTTATGGGCCCGTCGAGTTCAAAAAGCTTGTCAATGATCTTGGTATGGAAATTTTAAGCAGTCATACCCAGGTTGAAGCACAGGGTATAACTCTTGAAAATGCTCAGAAAATGGCTGAAGACCATGCAAAACTTGGGGTTAAATATTGTATTCAGCCGTGGGTGGTCGAAGAAGCCCGGACAACCATTGCAAGTTATCAGAAGATGGCTGCCGATTGGAACAAGGTGGGAGAGATTATGAAACAGCATGGGATAAAGTTCGGCTATCATAATCATAATTTCGAGTTTGACACGGTTGAAGGAAAGATCCCGTATTTTGATGTTTTCATGAAGGAACTGGATAAGGACCTTGTTACTATGGAGATTGATATCTTCTGGACCACAAAGGCAGGTCAGGATCCCGTTGAGATCATAAAAAAATATCCGGGAAGGTTTGAACTATTCCATATGAAGGATATGTTTACCAAAGAGGCTCCCTTCTTCACAACCGTGGGAGTTCAGGATTTTGCTCCCGTAGGTGCAGGTGTAATAGATTTTAAAAGGGTGCTTGCCGTGAAAGAAACAGCCGGGATGAAATACATGGTTGTTGAACAGGATCTGAGCAGAGAAAACGCTCCTTTTACAGATATTCAGACAAGCCTGACGAATATTCAGACAAAGATACTGGCTTGAGCTATCTCCCCTCCCGGTTACCAACTTGTCCGGTATCATTAAAAACTTAGCACAGGATTTTTACCCTGTGCTTTTTGCTCTTAGCCCTCCGCTCTTAGCCCTGAGCTCTTTGCCCTTAGCTCTCCGCTCTCCGCCCTGCTCTCCGCCCTTACCAGTTCGAGTCGTACCACGACCGTACATCGGTAACAATCATACCGGCATTGCGGGCAGCCTGGATACCAAGTTCTGCATCTTCGAAGACTTCAATGAACCGGGGTTCGACATTCATCAGCTCGGCACATTTAAGGAAGGTCTCCGGATCAGGTTTGAATGCATTTACATCGTTCGCAGTTACAACAATGTCAAAGTAATGGCGCAGACCGGTGATCTCAAGTGTCCGTTCAACCGCTTCCCTGTGTCCGCCCGTACCTACCGCCATCGGCAGCTTAAGATGGTATTTCTTTACTATATCAGTTACCGGAGTAATGGGTTTTACAAGATGCTGAAGCCTGAAAAACTCTTTGAGCTTCTCACTCATTATCTCTTCAATAGTAACACTTCCGTTGAGTCCGCAGTCCGTGATTATTTCTTTGGCAATTATCCATCCGGGACTGCCTGTATGCTTCCTCAGAAAACTGGTATCTATATGTGCACCAAACTTTTCACAGGCTTTCTTCCATCCCTGAAAATGATACGGCATTGTATCTGCAAGTGTACCGTCCAGATCAAATATAAGCCCCTTTACTCCTTGTTGAATATCGTATAACATCATTTCAAAACAAGGCGCAAAAATAATAAATTAATATTAAATATCTGAAAGATTGGTTTATACTTATCCTGAACCGGAACTGTCAGTATCATCCCTGAAAAAACCTTCCAGTTCCACATTCCCCTTATTGATATCGATCTTCCTGATAATGACTTTTTCAATCTTTTGTCCGGTTTCTGCAGAAAGCTCCCTTAATAATTCCTTCCTCATATCCGGAGCGAGAAGCTCAGGCTTTCCAAAAACAATATTAACCTGTGTAAGAGCATCCTTCCTGAGGAACAATTCAAGCAGATATGCGGAAATAATTATTATCGAATTGACAACTATGGCACCAACAACTGGTGGAGGGACATTTGCCTGAGAGTTTATTATTGAAACTCCTATTACAACAAATATATATGTCATATCCTTGGCAGTGAAATTCACAGTACGGAACCGAAGTATAGCAAAGATGGCAAACAAGCCGAGAGCCATTCCGAGCTGAATATTAACTGTCTGAAGCAATGAACATAGCAGAAAGATTATTATTCCCATGAGTGAAAAAGAGAAAACATATTCCTTCTTCCCTGTAAAACGGTAATAAATTACTCCTACAAGTATGAAGATGACAAAAAGGTTTACTGCAAACCGTATCATTATACTGAAAAGAGTATGTTCCAGTGCAAGTGTTGAAAGCGACATATAAGTTCAGTTAACCGGGTTAAAATTCGAGACAATCTTTAAGTAGCTGAAAAACAATAGAATTACGTTTATCAAAACCTTTGTAGAAGCCCTCAAGGTAATTGATCATTTCTTTTTTATTTTTTGCATCAAGATACTCGAATTCATTGATCACTTTATAGATTTCCTCTTTTTTATCACGGAATTCTGCCAGTGCTTCAAGGAATTCCGATTCTGACCTGCATACACCGAGGTATTTTCGTTCCCTCACCGACTCAAGCCCCAGACCTTCAAAAGGAATTGCATAATCAGTATTTACCAGTCCTGAATAATCAAAATCATACGGGATAATGATGCCTGATTCCAGACCTCCGTATTGTCCCTGGGCTATAGTAAGTGTATTATGCCTTATCGGAACTGACCAGTCGGTATTTCCGATCATGTAATTGAAAATGGCCATCCTGTCCATTACCTGTCTTCTAATATGCTTCTGTGTAACATGAGCGGAATCGATCTCTTTACTGTTTGTACGTTTTTCAAGGGATTTGACGGGTTCAATAAGGAAAGCAAACTCCCTTATCGGTTTACTCTCTTTGAAAGTATTAATATAATTGACCCTTACAAGTCTGACCCTGAAACTGTATTCTGTAAGGACATTGTAAATTTTGTATACCAGGAATTCCTTAAGAAGATAATCTTCACCCCCCGCGCTGCAGTGGGTTACCATTTTTATTTTGTCAATTTTACTGAACTCACCGCCAACAGAATCCTGTTTTTTGAAGTTGAGCATAATAGGAGGGAAGTCGCAGATTGACAGCCGTGATATTCCCCTTGGCCTTAACTTCAGGGTTTTCACAATTGAATCCGAAGGGCTTGTATGATAAATAAGGGTTGCATCAAAATACTGGCTTTCATCCTTTTTTCTCCTGTAATGGGTTATGTCGAACCTGAGGGATATTTCCATAAGATCATCCCTGTCGAAGAGTATTATGTCATCCCTCACAGTATCTGATACTGCATATTTCATGTTAAGGGAATCCAGCTGGCCGAATGATGTAATTGTGCTGATCACTGACAGCAGGATGGAGAGGAGTATTGCTTTTTTCATGCTAATGAGCTGTATTAAATGTTGCTGACCTGAATTTCACGACCGAATTTACTATAAAACAGCGACAAAAAAAAGTATTTCACAACAAATAAGAAAGGCCGCTGATGAGGCGGCCTTTCACGAATGATCATAATGTTTACTTTTTATATTGAGCCAGGTAATCCTTAACCTGGCGGTAAACATTCTCTCCTGTAAATCCGAGCTTTTCGTCCAGCACTTTATAAGGTGCGGAATATCCGAATGTATTCACGCCCCAAATTTTACCTCCGGCACCAACCAGACCCTGAAGTGTGACTGATAATCCTGCTGTAAGCCCGAAGACCGGAATGTCATCCGGTATTACCGATTTTCTGTAATCATCATTCTGTCTCCTGAATAATCCTTCAGACGGAGCGGAAATGATCCTTACCCTGAGTCCGTCATTTTTCAAAAGAGCGGCTCCATCTGTAAGTGTTGATACTTCTGATCCGCTCGCAACCAGAATAATATCGGGTTTTCCCTCGCAGTCGGAAACAATATATGCTCCGGAAACTGATTTCAGTGCATCATTATATCTGTCCCCCGATTGTGAAGGAAGATCTTTTATATTTTGTCGCGATAGAATGAGTGCTGTAGGAGTAGTTTTATTTTCAAGAGCCAGCTTCCAGGAAACTGTAGTTTCTGTTGCATCGGCAGGTCGTAATACAAGCATGCTGTTCTCCCCATGATGGTTTTTAAGGTGTTCCATGAGCCTTATCTGTGCTTCCTGCTCTACAGGCTGATGCGTCGGGCCGTCTTCACCTACACGGAATGCATCATGTGTCCAGATATATCGTACAGGCAGTCCCATCAGACAAGCAAGACGGACAGCCGGTTTCATGTAGTCGGAAAAGACAAAGAATGTGCCGCATGCAGGGATAATACCTCCGTGAAGAGCCATTCCGTTCATAACTGCAGCCATTGTAAGCTCTGAAACCCCTGCCTGAAGAAATGCTCCGGAAAAATCACCCTTTGTAAACGGTTTTGTATTCTTAAGGAATCCGTCTGTTTTGTCGGAGTTTGAAAGATCGGCTGAAGCAACGATCATATTTTCGACTTTCTTTGCCAGGAATCCAAGCACGGCAGCTGATGCAGCTCTGGTAGCTGATCCCTCCTTCTGCTGGATAGCCCGGAAATCTATTTCAGGAATATTGCCTGAAAAGAACATATGTAGCTTTTTGTCAGATTCACTGTTTCTGGCTGCCCATTCAGCTTTTTTCTTTTTCCATTCTGAAGCAGCTTTGCGCTTTCCTTCAAGAACTTTATCGTAATGTTCTCTTACGCCGGGGAATACTCTGAACGGATCTGACAGATCGCCTCCGAGATTTACAAGTGATTTTTCAAAGGAACCTCCTGCTTCACTGACAGGCATCCCATGAGTGGATGTTTTCCTTTCAAAACTATTGCCCTCATTATCGACAAGTCCTTTACCCATTACAGTCTTTCCAATAATAATTACAGGCTTGTCCTTCGATTTTACAGCCTCACCAAGAGCCTTTCTGATCTGGTTCTGGTCATTACCGTCAATAGTAATTACTTCCCAGCCCCATGATGAATACTTCTTTGCCGTATCTTCCGATGTTACAGATTTTGTTTCAGTTGAAAGCTGAATATCATTTGAATCATAAAACATTATCAGATTGCTGAGCCCAAGATGACCTGCAAGCCTTCCGGCTCCCTGGGATATTTCTTCCTGGACACCTCCGTCGGAAATGAATGCAAATGTCTTATGTGAAAAAAGATCACCGAACCTTGCAACCAGGAATCTTTCAGCTATTGCAGCGCCCACTGCCATCGTGTGTCCCTGCCCCAGGGGACCTGATGTATTCTCCACACCTCTCATAATATCGAGTTCGGGATGCCCCGGGGTGGGACTTCCCCACTGACGGAACTGCTTAAGCTCTTCAGCATTGAAATGGCCCGTGAGGGTAAGAACAGAATAGAGCATCGGAGACATATGTCCTGGATCAAGGAAAAACCTGTCGCGGTTTATCCATGAAGGATCACCGGGATCAAAACTCAGGAATTCAGAGAACAGGACATGAATGAAATCCGCTCCTCCCATGGCACCTCCGGGATGCCCCGATCTGGCCTTCTCTACCATAGCCATTGAAAGGATCCTGATATTGTCGGCTGCTAGTTTATTGATATCAATGTTCATAACAAGGATTTTACCATTATTAGTTTAATGGCGGTAAAAATAGGATTTTATGTTTACAGAAAAAAATGAAAAATACCTGCAAACTTGTAATAGTACTGGTCTATTGGTATTCCATGGAATGACCCTACAGATATTTTCTGTCCTCGTCGGGAACCTCGAAATACTTGTCGTATACTTTTACGTCAGGTCCTGTGCTGGCTTCAATCTTGTTACCCCGGATCTTGTAAGTGCACTTTTCACCCCCGATCCCTGAAAAGTAAATATTGAATTCCTTGCCTTCCTCATCCTTCATCAGAATCCTGACAAGGTGAAGATACTTCATGCTGTTCAGCTGTGCTCCGCAGATAGGACAGGTGTAAATGTATTCCTCTCCCTCATTTATCGGGAATGTCGGGTGGGTGGTATGAGTATAGTTCCCGATCTCGGGATTCAGATAAACCAATCCCTTCTGTGAACGATCAGCAAGGTTGGTAGCAGTAAGGATAATAGAGGTCTTTACATTGAGATGACCTCTGCAAACTTTACAAAGATATTCTACAGCCATTTTTTAATCCTCCTGTCTGTTTATTCGGTTAATAATTTTATCTGCAATTTCCTTTACAATATACGAAATATTTTCTCCGAAATGAATATTTTCCGGTTGAATTGCGAGAGTATAAACCGGCATATTAAAAAAATCCGTCAGTCTTCTGAGCGAAATGTTATGGGTATTAAATGTTAAGTCCTGTATGTGATTAGTATCCAGTATTCTGATACTTCCCGGAGGAAGGTTCATGTCCGCACAGTCAATCAACACAAGAATATCTGGGCCCAGCGAGTTTATTTTTCCGATATAGTTCTCTATTCCAGTTTCAACAGTAAGGGCAAGTATGTTGTCATTACTGATTATCCTGTTGCTTATATATACTCCGGCTCCGTCATCGCTTTTCAGGACATTCCCTATACCTGCAAAAAGTATCTTTCCTTGTTTATTTTCCAGGATCTTATCGAGCTCTTTAAACACCTTTATATAAATATTTTACAAGGACCTGACGCAGGCAGTTGGGACAAATTATATTGAACATGTCTTTTCTTTTAAGTCCGTCCTTTATTTCCACATCAACATCCTGTCCTTCGGCAAGCTTCAGGTTTCGGTTCAGCATATTGAGATTAAGGATTGATGAAAACGCTTTGGGGCCAAGCTTCCTGTGCATGAAATGAAGATGATCTGCCGTTGTGATGACAGCTCCGCAGTTTTCACAGACAAGCAACTCTTTTTCCTGGTATTCAATTATCGTCTTCCTGTCGAATGCAGCTATGTCAAATATCTTGTCTGATAAAGCAACTCCCTTACCTGTAATGCAGTGCTCCTGGCACATCCCACAGAAGATACATTTCCCGTAATCGCGGGTGATGGTCCTGATCTTTTTTATTTTATCATCCTTAAAAGTAATTGCATGGGGAGGGCAAACATTGGCACAGGTTTCGCAACCGACACAGTTCCTGTCATCGACAACAGGTTTTCCGCGAAATCTCTCAAACGGAACATGAGGCTCGGCCGGAAATTTTGAAGTGTATGCCGGAGTTACCAGAGAGATTACGGCTTCTTTTAATTCTCTGAGCTTTGGATATTTCATTTTACCACCTCCTTATAATCATCCTTCACTGTCTTGTCAGATAACCTGGTCCCGAATTGATATGAACCTCTGATAAGGGCATGAGCGGCCACTGTTGAGCTGAAAAACAGGATCGGTATGGCGATCAGCGCTTTGGCACCTGCATCACTTACCCCGAAATGGAATATCACCCCGGTGAGCATACTGCAGCAGCCAAGTGTGACGCATTTGGTGGCCGATTGCAGCCTGTTATAGACATCCGGCAGACGGATCAGCCCTATGCATCCGAAAGCATTGAACAAAACACCTGTACAAATAAATATTATTGCAGCCATATTACTCGTTTAATTTTTTCCCGCTCAGATATTTTGCCAGTGTCAGGGTTCCCGTGAAACTTAAAATTATCCAGGCAATACCGATGTCAAGGATGAAGGATCTTTCGGTCTGGATTGAGATTATTGCACAGATGCCGACAACCAGTATGCCAAAGATATCAATCCCTACCATCCTGTCAGGAATTGTGGGTCCCCTGATGATCCTGTAAAGACAGACCGCACTCAGACCGATCTGGATATAGAGCAGTATGTTAAGTAATCCATTCATTCTGCAAATCTTTTAATGTATTTTTCAAAATTCCCGGTGATTTTCTTGGTATAAACCTCAGGATCATCGGAACTTACATAAATCCAGTGGATATAGAAATCATTCTCAATAATATCGACTGTGATTGTCCCCGGAGTCATTGTTATGGAATTGGCCAGTATGGTTTTTGCAAATTCCGATCTGAGAGATGTTCTCACTTTTACTATACCGGGTTTAATCGGCATTGCGGGATGAAGAACCCTGTAAGCTACATCGAAATTAGCTTTTATGCATGCCCACAGGAAAACGATAAGATAGATCAGAAACCAGAACCACCGGGCAGGCTGAAGATACTTATAGACATTACTGAAATAATATCTGGCGAAAATTGCGGAGGTAAGTGCGGAAGCCACCGAACCGGTTATGATATTGGGGACAGTGATCCTGAAGGTCAGCAGTAACCAGAATATCAGTGATAATATGAATACGGCTATATATCTCATATGCCAGTTATTTGAGATGGATATTTTGATGGATCCATAAGTATATCCGTTGCCGGTGTAAGAATTGTTTCTCTTATGCCGGGCAATACCAGCAGACTGAGAAGCAGGCAGATAATGCTTAATATTATCATGCTGAACACCATAGGGAAAGGTACTTCCCTGATTTTTCCTGTATTCAGGTCTTCAGATTTATTAAAGAATGCATAGCGTTGAAATTTAAGAAATGACGCCAGCGTAATGATGCTTACTATCACGGCAAGTACTGCAAGAAGGTAATATCTTGCCATCACAGCTGCAACGATTATTATGAGCTTACTGAAGAATCCGTTAAAGGGTGGTATACCGGAAATTGCCATTGATGCGGTAAAGGATGTGGCAGCAGTGGCCGGCATCTGCCTGGCCAGACCACCCATCTCATGAAGATCCCGAGTCCCGGCAGCATATTCTATTGCCCCGGCATTGAGGAAAAGCAGCCCTTTAAATGCTGCATGGTTTATAAGGTGAAATATTCCGCCTGCTATCGCAAGTGAGGCAATTTCATTTCTCATTCCCTTTGAAATCATCATCATCCCGATCCCGACAGAAAGGACAACATATCCCATCTGGCTGATGCTGTGGTATGCAAGCAGCCGTTTGATATCCCATTGCCCTATGGCCAGGAAGACACCGATCAGCATTGACAATGCACCAAGTGATGTGATTAGTACCGACATGGCCTGACTGATGGCGAACATGTTAAAAAACAACCTGATAATCACATATATCCCGACAGCTTTGATCAGAACCCCCGAAAGCATCGCAGAAATAGGGGAAGGCGCCGATGAATGCGCATCCGGAAGCCAGGCATGAAAAGGAATTATTGCTGCCTTAAGACCAAATCCTGCTAAAAGGATGATCTGAACAAAAAGATAGTATGTCCTGTCATATCCTGTACTGAACACATTACGGATATCGGCAATGTTAAGGGTTTTAGCTTTCCAGTAGATGAATCCTATTCCGAAAAGTATCATAAAAGATGCGATACCACCCAGAACCTGGTATTTAAAAGTCGCTTCAAGTTCATTCTTTTCAACCCCGAATGCAACAAGCGCATAAGATGAGATTGCCGATATCTCAAGAAAAACGAAAATGTTAAAGATATCTCCGCTTATTACTACTCCGTTCATTCCTGATATCATGAGGCAGAAAAGTGAGTAGAAATAATTTACGGAGGTATACTTGTTCATGTAGGATATTGAATAAAAGACCGAAAGGAATCCGATAAGATTTATTATACATAAAACCAGGGTGTTGAATCCGTCGAGGACCATGTAAATACCGACAGGGACACCGTTGACAGGCTCCCAGCCGCCTGCTTTATAAACAGTAACCTTTTCACCAGTAGAGAAGAGAAACCAGAAACTCATAAAAGCCAGGAAAAGGAGGATAACAGAGGCAAAATATTTGTCGAAATTTCTGATGAACCTGCTCAGTATCATTATCAGGAAAGCTCCGGCCAGGGGTATTATTACAAATAAAGGGATCAGCGGATTCATAATCTATCCTTTGAGGTTTTTAATCTCTCTTATATCGAATGTTCCGTATTTTCTGAAGATCCTGATGATAACAGCCATTATCATTGCCGTTGTCGCAAGACCGATCACAATTGCTGTCAGCACAAGCGCCTGCGGTAAGGGATCTACATAAATTTTTGCCGGATCGGCAGGATCAACAATCGGCGCTGTTCCGCCTTCAATATATCCGATCAGCGCCAGGAAGAGGAAGGTACTGAATTCCATAACGGAAAGCGAAATGGCTATTTTCACAAGGTTTCTTCTTGTAATTACACCATAAAGGCCTGTAAGGAACAATCCAAAACACATCAGGTATGGTATCATCCGGGCATCTCCTCCTTGAAAATTATTAGTGCAAGAAAAATAGTAAGTATGGATGCGGCAACTTCTATACCTACAAAAATATTGTACAGGGGAATGATCCCTGCGCTAATCAGTTCACCGGCTGTTCCTTTCGGTAACCAGTTCAGGAAAAATATCTTTGTACCGAAAATTAATCCGGAACATGCCAGGAATGCCACAATGAGAATGGCAAGGTTCTCATAAAGTGTCGATCCCGATTCCTCCTTTGTCAGTTTCATGAAATCGCTTCCGAAGGCAAGAATGAGGAGGATAAATGATCCTGCAATTATTACTCCTCCTGCAAATCCACCTCCGGGTGTAAGGTGACCATGGACGATCACATAAATTCCATAAAGAAATACAAGCCCCGCAATCAGCTGCGTTGTTTTCTTTACTATTACTGTCATCCCTTTCATACTCTAATAGATCAATCTTTAGTTACCGTCATTGCGAGGAGTCCCGCATAAGGCGGGACGACGAAGCAATCCTTCCCTATAACCCCAACTCCTCTCCCTGCTACCGTCATTGCTTCGTCCCACCCGCGGCGAGACGACGAAGCAATCCGTTCCGAATTACTCCAATGCCTCACTTCCTCCCCTTCACCCTCAAAATCGTCAATACCCCCAGCACCGCTGTTACCAGCACCGTAGCCTCTCCCAGTGTATCATATCCCCTGAAATCAAAGACCACCCCTGTAACAAGATTGGCACTGCCTGTCTTTGCCATCGCCCCCTCAATATATGGTTCCGCCATCCTCAGGGTGCTATAACCGAACGGGCTCAGAACGTTTGCTGCAGCCCTGAAAAACCAGAACAAAACAATTACAACGAATATTGCAGTTACAGCATTTACATAACTCTGCGTGTCGGGACCGGAATAGAGCTCTTCCCTAGAACTGTCCAGCACCACCGCAACCATTATTATCAATGAAATTGTTTCAACTACAATCTGAACAATTGCCAGATCCGGAGCCTTTAACAGCAGGAAACATATTACAAGGCCATAACCCACTATCCCGCATGCAATTACTGCTGAAAGAAGATCCTTTGCATGGATTGCAAATAATGCCCCCACTATCATTAGTCCTGTTATTACGGATATTGCAATTTCCATCTGGATTATGTAATTTATATCATGATTATCAGCATTAGTATCAGTCCGGCACAGACCCAGATTATATAACCCGGCAGAACTCCCGTGTGTGCCTCGCTGAAAATGTGGCTCAGCCGTAGTACAAAACTTTTTGACAGATCATATATGTCAAACCATTTCTCTTCAGCTCTCTTATAAATACCCGAAATAAAGCCAAACTCCGACAACGTTTTGTAGAATTCATGTGCAGGGTATGCAGTCTGATCCTGAATTCTTTCACCCCCGATAAAACTGTCTTCTCTCCTGAAATTCTTATAGTTCAGTATAAGATAGAATATCAGTCCAAATGCTAACGATATTATTACAAGAAGTGAGACAAATGAGGAATCCCAGAATCCTGTGAACTGAAATTCACCGGTTACAGGCATGAAAAGTCCTTTCACGACAAGATTTGTTGCGAAGATCCCGAATGCAGTACAGAATAGTGCAAGGATGGCTGAAGGCAGCCACATCAGGACTGGTACTTCGCGGACATTTTCAAGTGATTCTTTCCGGCGGCTGAGGAAAATACCCCCGATGAATTTGATAAAGCTCGCAAGGGTCAGCGCAGACCCAAGAACAGCAAGTCCAAGCCATAATACCCATAGTTTTGCTGCAATTCCTTCCTGTGCTCCCGACTCTATAATCCCCTGATATATCATCCATTTTGAAGCAAATCCGTTGAATGGAGGTACCCCCGAAATAGATACTGCAAATATCATTGCCGTAATAAATGTTACGGGCATTTTCGTCGACAGACCTCCAAGCTCGTCAATATTTACCTCTCCCGTCCTGTATTCTACATTCCCGGCTGTAAGGAAAAGACCGCTTTTATAAAGTGCATTATTTATCATATGGAACAAGCCGGCGGCAACTCCGATCATCGAACCAAGACCAAAACCAAGGATCATATAACCTACCTGCGATACTGCATGAAAGCCCAGCAGACGCTTGTAATTGTGTTGTACAAGCGCCATCATAACAGCAGCAATTATTGAGATTGATCCGGTGATCAGCAGGACGAGTCTCATAGCATCATTCATTATGAAAATATCCGTCGTAATTCTGGCAAGAAAATAGATCCCCAGAAGTTTATCAAGAGAAGCCGGCAGGATTGCTGAAGAGGATGCCGGTGCATCTTTTGCATAATCAGGTACCCATGAATGGAAGGGGAAGGCGCCCGCTTTTGTGAAACATCCGGTAAGCAGAGCTAAAAAGGCTGTCACAGCAAGGATGTTGTCTGTGGGAAGAGATACGGAATCGATGCTGAAAGATCCTGTCAGCCTGTAAACCATGGCAATACCAATGATCATTATTGAATCCGAGCCTCCGATAAGTATAAGGGTTTTCTTTGCAGTGGCCGAACTATCTTCATCCCTGCCCGGGATAAGCTTATACAGGGTAATGCCAAGAATACCCCAGAAGATAAGGAACATTATAAGATTGTCTGCCAGAACTGCACCATATGAACATCCGAGGGTTATAAGGAACCATTGATAATAATTCCTGGTCCTTCCGTTCTTTATATATAATATTGAATATGTAAGTATGAGTATCGAAAAGAGACTTATAAACAGTACTATAAGTTTGCTGAGATTATCGACCGAGAATGTAAAGAAGCTTTCTGCACCCTCTGTCAGATCCGAACCCAGAAGCACATTGCAGGTCCTGTCCATGATCCCTTCAAGAGTAACTATCTGGGCCGCTGATGTGAATAAAGGAATTGTAAGGTAACCGGTAATAAGACTGATCAGCAGGGCAAAGTAACCTTTAACTTTCAGATACTTTTCCGGGACCATAAAAAGGAGAATACCTGCGAGAACAGGAATTAAGATGAGAAGTTGCAGGAACTTACAGACTGAAGGATTTGATATTATTGAGAATAATCCGCTCATTTTTTTCAGGTGATTTTTTTCTTCAGTTCAATGGTTCGTTTTACTGATGATTCTATAAGCTCTTTCGCGTTCATCAATCTCCTTCCGGAATTAATGTCGAGGGCCACGGCCATTCGTTCCGTGCAGCAGTAACAAGGATCGACCGCTGCCAGTGAGATAGTTGCATCTGAAATAGTCTGACCGATACAAGATTTCTTAAAGGTTGCAATATTGACGTAGCTTGGCGCTCTAATCTTATGCCTGACAGGTGAATTGGACCCGTCAGAAACCACAAAATGAAAGACTTCACCTCTGGGAGCCTCTGCCCGGCCTGTCCCGGAACCTTCAGGTATCTCATTCACCTTAACTGCAATATCTCCCTCCGGTGTTTTTTCAAGTCCGCCAAGACATTGTTCAATAATTGAGATTGATTCATACATCTCCAGCAGTCTGACCTCTGCTTTTGCAAAAACATCACCTTCTTCCGCGGTGATCACCTTCCAGCTGACTAGCGGATATGCTGCATAAGGATCGTCTCTTCTGATATCTATAGAAACACCGGAAGCCCGGGCAGTCGGACCTACAGCCGCAAAGTCAGTTATGTCCTGTTTTGTAAGTACCCCTACACCTTTTGTCCTGGCATGTATAACGGGATCATCCATCACTGCACCTGTCAGAAGATCAGTTTTTTTCTTTACATCTGAGAGGGTTTTTCTTATTGTGGAAATTTTATTGTTTTCAATATCCCGGCGCACACCTCCGACCTTGAATATTGCATAGCTGTTCCTGTTGCCGGTTATCATCTCAAACAGATCGAGAATGGGTTCACGGTATTTCCATGCCCACATGAAAACAGTGTTATATCCCAGGAAATGACCTGCAAGGCCAACCCACAGGAGATGACTATGGATCCTTTCAAGTTCACCGATAATGGACCTTATATATCTGGTCCTGTCAGTTATATCAATACCGGCAATCTCCTCAACAGCATTGGCAAAAGCAAAGGGATGAGAGGTGGAACAAATCCCGCAAATCCGCTCGACAAGGAAAAAGACCTGATCATAGGTTTTTGATTCACTTAGCTTTTCTATCCCCCTGTGATTATATCCCGTTTCCCACTTAATATCTTTTACGATCTCACCGTCGCAGAATAGCTTGAACAGCTCAGGTTCTTCCTGCAGAGGATGATAGGGACCAATCGGTATGAGTGTTTTTGTACCCATTTTGCCAGTTCTTATTTAAACTCTTTCCTGTAAGGATAAACACCTTCTGCCCAGTTACCTTCAGATATAAGCTTTTCCTGGTTGGGATGATTCAGAAAGTTAATTCCAAATAATTCATGAATCTCCCTCTCGATCCAGTTTGATGCATTGAATAAATTTGAAAGAGACTCTATCTGAGGATTTTCACTGTTAATTATCACAAGAATGTTAAGAACAAGTCCTGTTGAATCAAGACTGAAGTGATAATTGATCTCAAATCCTCTTTTTGTATGAAGGGCTGAAGCTATTATGAACCTTAATCCTGCAGTCTTGTACAGATACTCAGCAATTCCGACAATGGATTCCGGTTTCACTGTTACCGTTGCCCGCCTCTCACTCTTCTTAGTCACTTCAAGTACCTCAGTTTCGAAGCTCTTCTTTAATTTTTCTATTACCAGATCCGTTCCCATTGTATATCGTTCCAACAAAATATTTTAAACTCACCGCTCACCTCTCAATACTCATCCCTCACTACTCACAACTCATCTCTCACCCCTCTCAACTCATCCCTCACCACTCATCTCCGGGTTGGCAGTTGGCAGTTGGCAATCTGACTAACTACTTACCGCTTTTCGCCCCGCACCCCGCACCTCGCACCTTGCACCCTGCTTCCCGCACTACCTTCCCGCCAGTTTCACTATCCCGGCGATGATCGCCTCCGGCTTGGGCGGACACCCGGGTATATAAGCATCAACGGGGATGATTTTGTCAACCGGTCCCGCAAACGTAATGCCTTCGGCAAATATCCCACCCGTACAGCCGCATGCTCCTATTGCTACCACCAGTATTGGTTTGGGAGCCTGATGATATATCTCGATCAGTCTGTCTTTATCACGCTTATTGATTGATCCGTTAACAAGAAGTACATCAGCATGTCTAATGCTTCCTACAAGGAGGATCCCGAAACGTTCAAGATCATACCTTGGAGTAAGGCAATCAAGTATCTCAATATCGCAATTATTGCAGGAGGCCCCTCCGAAATGAAAGACCCATAGTGATTTTTTAAAGCAATAACTCTTAAATCCCACTTTCTGTAATTTTAGTAACCAAACGAAATCAAAACCAGTGCAATAACAGCGATCAGATTCATCCAGATCACGAAGAAGCTGATGGCCTGCTTTATCTTTAGTCTTGGATTTGTATTTCTTATCAATGTCAATATCAGAACTATAAGAAGTATTTTGAGTACCGACCAGAGTATGTTTATCCCCCCGGGCCTGAACCCGTTCATTAGTACAGCAACAAGAAGTGCCGGAAGGATGAAAATCATAATGTATTTTGTAAGTTTTATGAGTGCATATGCAGGTCCGGAATACTCGATGAAAATACCTTCAGTGATCTCTGCTTCTGCTTCAGGTATATCAAAGGGGACCAATGCCAGTTTTGCCTGAACACAGAATATCCCGGCAATGAAAAGAATTACCCCTGAGATGCTGGCAATAAAAGGTGATCCTTCCTGTTGAGTGTGGATTATTGTGTACAGATCGAAATTCTGTCCGGATTTCATTATAATTCCTGCAATGAAGAGCAGGAAGGTAAGCTCGTAACTCATGATGAGCTTCATTTCCCTCGATCCCCCGATAGCAGCAAGCGGATTTCCCGAGGCCAGAGAACCTGTTATGTACGAAAACGACGGGATTGTAAGCAGGTAGAAGATGACCAGGAGATCTCCTTTGAATCCCGTGGTGATGTTAAACAAAGGTAACAATATGAAGATACCTGCCAGTACAGCTCCGATAACCCCGAAAACAGGAGCCAGCAGAAACAGAACAGGTGATCCGTGTTTCGGCAGAATAGTCTCCTTTACAAGCAAAAGTTTGAAAAAATCATAAAAAGGTTGCAGCAGTGGAGGTCCCTTGCGGAACTGGACCCTGGCAGTGATCTTCCTGTCGAACCATGATAGAAATGCTCCTGTAACCGCGGTGAAAAGCAGCCCCGGGAAAATAAAGAAATAAAAGAAATTGACTGCCATATTATTTTATTTCAGTTTTATAGAGATACTCTCTTATAAGAACTTTTTCGTTGAGCCGGTAAATATTCTTTTCAGGCGATTCACCGTCATCAGTCATATACGCTGTCCCGGCAGGACAGGCGTCAATGAATTTATTCGCCTCATCCTCATCACCAAGGTTGTAAAACAGTTCCCGGTTACGGTGATGAACAAAGAAATCTGTCATCATGGTACCGAAAGGACATATTGTAACACACGACTTACATGAAACGCAAAGGTTGGTATGGCGTGCAACAACTCCATCACTATCCTTTTCAAGTGCTTCAGTCGGACAGACAGCAATACAGGGAGCATCTTCACATTTTCTGCAGGTGAACATGAAGGTTGCCAGCTCCCTTATTGTTTTCAGGCCGTTTGAATTTGGAGATTGATAGAATAATCCTTCCGGGAGTGTAAGGTCAGAATTAACTGACATTGCCTCCCGGAGCCTGATCATATCTATTACCAGATTCTTTGGCATATCAGTCCCAGATATTTGGTTGATCTTTTATTTCGTTGTAGGTGAAGACAGGGCCGTCTTTGCAGACAAAGAACTCTCCCATCATGCAATGACCACATTTCCCGAGTCCGCAGGACATGTTCTTCTCCATAGAAAGGTATATCTGTTCGTCTTTATATCCCATCTCAAGGATCTTTATAGTACCGTATTTCATCATTACAGGCGGACCGCAGACAACAGCCACAGAGTTAGAAACATTAACCCTGACATTATTCAGAAGGGTGGGAGCAACTCCTACCGGCCCGTCCCATTCTTCATCTCCTTTGTCAACTGTCCTGTAAGCTTCAAATTTATCAATGCTGTTCAGCCTGTTAAACAGAGGTTTATAAATACAATCTGCCGGTGTTTTTGATCCGTAGCAAAGGATTACCTTCTCAAGATTGTCCTTCACATGTTCAAGGGCATAGAGCAGTGATCTGATAGGTGCAAGGCCGCAACCACCTCCAAGTATCAGAACCTCTTTCCCGAAGAACCTTTCAACAGGATAACCCCTGCCATACGGCCCCCTTATACCCATTAAAACACCCGGCATAAGATTGTGCATGATCTCCGTAACATACCCGGTTTTCATTACAGTGACCTCAAGCCGGTCATGTATCAATGGCGATGATGAAGGAGTAAAGGGCGCTTCCCCGATACCATCAACAGATAATTCAATGAACTGCCCGGTACTGAAAATGAAATCTTCCTCAGGAAAAAGGACAAATGTTTTTATCAGAGGCGATTCTTCAATCACTTCAGTCAGTCTGGCCTTTAATGGCTTGTAAATATTTCTTTGGCCGCTCATAAAGCTGTCCGGGCAAGTTCCATGAACAATTCATTTTTATTTATCTTGCCTATACAGGCATCGATGCATCTTCCGCAACCGGTACAGGCAACCGGACTGAATTTTTCGGGTTTCCAGACATATTTGCACATATATCTGTTCCTGAATCTGTTGTGAAGACGAAAAAGGGAATCTTCGCCTCCGGCTACCCTTTCAAAACCAGGATACTGGCAGGCGTCAAGCTGTTTTACCTTTTCAAAACCGGGCTTGTCTATAAGCAAAAAACAGCTGCATGTGGGACAAATTGTTGCACATGCACCGCACGAAACACACTTTGATGAATATTTTGACCATAACTCTTTTCCAGCCAGGCTGACTATCTCTCCGGTTCGCTTATAATCCGGAAGTCCCTTATTTGTTTCTGCCAGCAGAGCCTCAGTCGCGGTGTGCTCACTTTCGATAGCCGCTAGAACTCCTTCCTCCCTGCATTCATGTGATGACTCAATTTTATTCAGGAAATCTTCACCCTTCTGCGTAATTATCCTTAGATACACAATTCCTTCAATTATAATCAGGCCAAGATCTGCAATGGCTGTCGGATATGGTCTGATACCATAGGAAGTGCAATGGCAATGTTCCTGCTTTCCAATACAGTCGGAACCAATAATGATCGTATTCTCACGACGCTTCCTGAAAAAAATATCATTGAAGTCCCTGTCAAGATAAATTTCATCAAGCAGGGCAAGCGCTTCAACATCACAGTTCGGTGGTCCGATTATTATCCTGGGTTTTTCACCAATCCTTTCGCCTGTTACATTTTCTTTAACAGGCAGGAAGAAATTTTTAAGAGGAGTTACAGGTTTCGGTTCGTTATAGACTATTGCCTCAATATCTGAAGCGGCTATATATTCATAATCCTGACCGTGCTCACTGCTGACAGGGGCGAAGACATCATGAGATGAAAGCAAATCAAGGATTACTTTATCCCATTCTTTCTTTGTTATACTATTATAACGCATTTATGTGACAAAGTTCACATTTATAAAATTATATTCTGTATATTAATTAACAAATGAAAAATGGCTGATTTTCTTATATAAAAATATCAATAAGAGATAACAAATTAATAATCAATTAAATAAAATACTTTTTTATTTTAGGAAATTATTGATTAAATTTCGGAAAAATAGTTTAAGCAGGAAATAATGTGAAACAAATCACAAAATATGTAATAAAAAACAGCCTTAAAAGGATCTTTCTCTACAGGGCATGCCTTGTAAGACTGAAACTTATGGGAGTTGAGCGGGTATATTCCTATACTCTGGCACATGAAACAGGGGTTACTTCTGATCAGGTCAGGAAAGACTTTTCAGAATTTAAAATTACCGGAAACAAGAGGGGAGGCTATAAAATAAATGAGTTACTGGAAAAGATGGAAAGCATTTTTCACAGGAATCAGGATCATAATATAGTTCTCATCGGGATGGGTAATATGGGTCTTGCTTTATCGAAGTACAGCCGGTTTGTTCAGAGGAACATGAATATTGTGGCAACTTTCGATATCGATCCTTTCAAGCAGAAGCAGCGATCTGATCTTCCGGTTTATTCAATGAGCAGACTGAAAGAGATCATCGACAGGTTTAAAGTCAGGGTTGCCATAATTGCAGTTCCTGAGATATCTGCCCAGGAGGTTGCAGATGAGCTGGTTCGCCATGGTATTAAGGGAATTGTGAATTTCGCCCCGGTCCTTTTGAAAATGCCCCCCGACGTTGTAATTAATAATGTGAACCTCTGCGATGAACTTGAAAGTGTGATCTATTATGTTCACAAACAGATTAAAGCGGACGGAACTAAAAATCTGGAGCTATTATACAAGGGTATGAAATACTGATCAAGGGTCTGGTGCAGGGTGTCGGATTCCGGCCATTTATCTACCGGATGGCAGTAAAGCACGGATTATCAGGGGAAGTTGACAACCGGAGCGATGGAGTTTATCTTATAGTTCAGGGCGATTCCTCTGCAATAGACAGGTTTACAAACGATGTGCTCCATAACGCGCCACCTGCATCCCGTATAAAATCAATAGAAATGAGCCCTGTAAGGACAGCCGGCTATGTAGGATTTACAATAGCGGAAAGTAAAGACTTTAACAGGAATGTAACTGAGATAAGCCCTGATATTGCGGTCTGCAGGGAATGCCTTGACGATATGGAAACCGATCCCGCCAGGATTGCTTATCCTTTCGTAAACTGCACACATTGTGGTCCCAGGTTTACAATTATTGAAGAATTGCCCTATGACCGTCAGAAAACGACGATGAGAAGCTTTGAAATGTGTGGTAAATGCAGATCAGAATACGGGAATATGCTGGACAGACGCTTCCATGCACAGCCTGTTGCGTGCAACTCGTGCGGACCAGCATACAGATACGAAAACAATTCAGGTGGCTGTACAGATATAAATGAAATTATTGAAACTATTGCACTTCAGATAGATTCAGGAAAAATAGTTGCCCTTAAAGGGCTTGGAGGCTACCACCTTCTGTGCGATTCATTTAATAATAATGCTGTCCTGACTCTCAGGAAAAGGAAGCAAAGAGACTCCAAACCATTTGCAGTAATGTTCAGAGATGTTGAGACAGCTTCGGAATATTGCTTTATAGAAAAAGAGGACAAAAATGAACTCCAGTCGTGGAGAAGACCAGTTGTAATTCTAAGACAAAAAAATGAAATGGCTCCGGCAGTAAATAATGATCTGTCCACAACAGGGGCATTAATGCCATACATGCCATTCCATTATTTGCTGTTCAAAAAGTTAAATACCCGCGCAATTGTTTTTACCAGTGCTAATATGTCAGATGAACCGGTAATAATCGATGACGTGATTGCCGGTAATGAACTGACCCATGTGGCAGATTCTCTGGTAAGCTACAACCGTGAAATACTTAACAGGGCTGATGACTCTGTCGTAAGGTTCATAGATAACAGATTGACTGTGATCCGGCGTTCAAGGGGCTTTGTTCCGGGGCCCGTTGATATCAGGTTTGAAGCAGAAGGTATTCTTGCCCTGGGTGCAGAACAAAAAAACAGTTTCTGTATCGGAAAGGGCAGACAGGCTATCCTGGGCCAGTATATCGGCGATCTTAAAAATAAGTCAACTTTAGATTTTTTCACCGGATCGATAGAAAGATTTGGAAAATTGTTCCGTTTTAAGCCTTCATTCTTAGCCTGTGATCTTCACCCGGATTATCTTTCTTCACAATACGCAGAAAATCTTGAAGCCAGGCTCGGGATCCCTCTTCTGAAGGTGCAGCATCATCACGCACATGTTGCATCCTGTATGGCTGAGAATTGTATCGACGAAGAAGTTATCGGAGTGTGCTTTGACGGTACAGGTCTTGGAACAGACGGAACAATCTGGGGCGGAGAATTTATGATAGCAGACCTGTGTGACTTCAGAAGATATAGTCATTTTGATGAAATACAACTTCCCGGAGGTGATAAAGTGGCAAATGAGCCATGGAGGTCTGCGTTTTCATATCTGTGGAAATATTTTGGTGATGATTTTGACTATTATAGCATCCCTGCCTTCAGGACCATCTCACAGGAAAAATTCTTAGCATTAAGGGAGATGCTTGATAAGAAAATAAATACACCGCTTTCTTCCGGTGCGGGCCGTCTGTTCGACGCAGTATCGGCTATGACAGGATTGTGTACATTTTCATCATTCGATTCGGAAGCTCCCATCAGACTTGAATCGGCAATATGTGATTTCACGGATGACATTTATCCCTTTCAGGCCGGAAAAACAGTAGTGTTCAGGGATACACTGAAAGAAATTCTGAAAGATATCCCGGAAAGATCTGTATCACTCATTTCCGCCAAATTCCATAATACAATTGCCAGGCTTATTCTTGACGTTGCCGTTCAGATACGAAGTGAAACATCTGTTAATAAAATAGTCCTTACCGGAGGGGTTTTTCAGAACAAATATCTTCTGGAAAAATCCTTATATCTTTTAAGGAAGTGTGAATTTGAAACTTTTACCAATAATTATGTACCACCAAATGACGGGGGAATTTCACTTGGCCAGCTGGTGATTGCATCAAAAAAGCGTGAAATATGTGCCTGAGTATCCCTGCCAGAATAATTTCGATTGACGGAAGCATGGCAGAGGTATCTGCCGGCGGGACGGTTTTTAAGGCCGGACTCCAGATGGTCGAAGATGTGATTGTCGGAGACTACATTCTGCTTCATGCCGGATTCGCAATTCAGAAGATCAGCGAAGAAGAGGCTTCTGAAACAATGAAGCTGCTGAAAGAGATGGAAGACGCCATGAACGATACAGAATGAAATATATCGACGAATACAGGGACAGGGATCTGATAATGAAGCTTGCCGCTCAGATAAGAAGATCGGTAAAAGGGACATATACTTTCATGGAGGTTTGCGGGGGTCATACAGCTGCCATTCAAAGGTTTGGCATTACGTCACTTCTCCCTGAAGAGGTGAAGCTTATTTCCGGTCCCGGCTGTCCGGTATGCGTGACTGAAAAAGATTTCATCGACAAGGCAATAGAGTATTCTTTGAAAAAGGATGTTATTCTGACTACTTTCGGCGATCTGATGAGGGTTCCGGGTTCGCTCACTTCACTTGAGAAAATGAAATCTTCAGGTGCTGATATCAGGATAGTTTTTTCAGGGCTGGATGCTCTTAAAACAGCCCGGATTAATCCTGATAAGAAGGTCATTTTCCTCGGTATAGGCTTTGAAACAACAGCTCCGGGCACAGCTGTTACTATAAAAAGTGCTGTGATGGAAAAAGTCAGCAATTTCTTTGTTCTCAGCTCACATAAGATAATGCCTCCTGCTATGGAAGCAATTCTTAAAGACGGAACTGCCGTTGACGGATTTATCTGCCCCGGTCATGTTGCAGTTGTTACAGGTTCATCAGCCTTTGATTTCATTCCGGAAAAATTTTCCAGGGGATGTGTTGTTACCGGATTTGAACCGACAGATATACTACTGGGTATATATATGCTTATACAACAGGTAAATAATAATGATCCGTCTGTGGAGATCCAGTATAAAAGGGCTGTTACAAGAAATGGGAATCCTATGGCAAAAAGCGTAATGCAGGCTGTTTTTGAAAAATGTGATGCTTCCTGGAGAGGATTTGGTTCAATACCCTTAAGCGGTCTTGTCCCTGGAAAAGATTACCGGAGATTTGATGCTGAATATCAAATGCCTGTGACGGTAAATTCACTTCCTGATGATGAATTATGTATGTGCGGCGATATTCTGAGAGGGTGGAAAACACCTGAAGAATGTCCTCTTTTCAGCAGAACATGTAATCCATTGAATCCGGTTGGTGCATGCATGGTTTCGAATGAAGGATCATGCAATACATGGTATAAATACAAACTGGCAAAATGAAAGATATAATAACCCTCGGTCATGGCAGCGGAGGGAAACAGATGCATGATCTTATAAAAGAAATTTTTACAGGAAGCTTTGGTATGCCTGAGCCTCTTACTGATTCGGCAATACTCGATTTCACCGGGAATAAACTTGCATTTACAACTGACTCCTATGTGGTTGATCCTTTGTTTTTCCCGGGCGGGAATATTGGTAAGCTTGCAGTATGTGGTACTGTCAATGATCTGGCGGTATCGGGCGCCAGACCATTATATCTTTCAGCATCTTTTATAATTGAGGAAGGATTTCCTTTCGCTAAACTATCAGAAATTGCCGCTTCAATGGCAGAGGAGGCTCATAATGCTGGAATAAAGATCGTTACCGGAGATACGAAGGTTGTTGAAAAAGGCAAGTGCGACGGGTTGTTCATAACCACTTCCGGCGCAGGAGCTATACTTCCCCGAAGAGAACATATTAGTTCAGGCAACAGGATCCGCCCGGGAGATAGGCTGATTATTAACGGACCTCTGGGAAATCACTCAATAGCCGTCCTTGGGGCAAGAAAAGAACTCAGTTTTACAACAAACGTGGTTTCGGATTGTGCAGTTTTGAATCACCTTCTCGAATCGGTCTGTAACGCCTGTGATGAGATACATTTTATGCGCGATGTTACAAGGGGCGGACTGGCTGCTGTATTGAACGAGATTGCCGGAATTACGGGAATGGGCATGTCAGTAGATGAACCATCAGTGCCGGTTGACGACCCGGTGAGAGGAGCATGCGAAATGCTTGGCTTTGATCCTCTTTACCTGGCAAATGAAGGTAAGGTGCTGATAATAGCCGGTGCAGGATCAGAAGACAAAATTCTCGGGATAATGCGCTCTGATCCGGCCGGAACACGCTCGGAAATAATCGGAGAAGTATTAAGCATTGAAAAAAACCATGTTATTCTGAATACTGTCACAGGAGGAAAGAGAATAATCGATATGCCAACCGGTTTACAGCTTCCAAGGATATGTTAAGATGAATTGTTAGCAGCTGATTTTCAGAACTTAAATCCGAATTTGATTTCAAGCCTGTTATAGTTGTCCTTAAAAGTGTAATCGTAATAATCATTGTTATTCCAGGTCTTTTGCACATAACTTGTTGAGGTATGGCGGTAGGCAAAGCTCAGATAGGGCTCCACGTCTTCTTTTGCCCAGGAAATACCTGTTCCGAAGGTTATTGACGGCCCCCCTTTAAAATTCTTCTTATCATACTCCCCATTATAGGTATCAATATCATCTGGTCCAAGGTGTAATATTCCGCCGGCCCGCACAAAAACAAACGGACAGACCCTGGTTGCCTTTAACAAATATTTATATTCCGCGAACAGAGGCGTATAAGGAGCTCCAAGAAATTCCACACCCGATCCTCCGCTGAATATATTCCTGGTATTCAGCGTATAATTGACCATTACGTTGAAGCTGAATGGTGCAGGATAATGTGAGATCTGGGATCCGATAAGAAAACCAGCTTCAAGCGCTATGCCGAATCCTTCTGATTTTCTGCCTGTAACATATGGAACCTCCTTGACAAACTTTTCTACATCACTGATCGGATATATGAAAAGACTCCCGTCAGAAGCCTGGATTTTATACTGGTTATCGCTTATCTCTAAAAGCTTCCCGTAAATAACACTACCGTTCCTGAGGTATAGTGCATCTTTCTTTTTTTGCGCGACAAGCGGTAATGGCATAATAGTCAGTATCATGGCAAGAATAAAGAATTTTTTCATGGTAAGGTTTTATTTAGGTTAAAAAGTTTAGCATGATTTTTGATTTAATATAAACGGCTAAACCTAATCCTTATGAAAGCAAAAATCATTCCAATTATTGGCGTACTGACAATGGGGATCTTCCTTTTTAATTCCTGTGAAGATTCAACATATCGCATTTACACAGGAAATTCGCCTGTCTATATGTCTTATGAAAACCTCAGAAAGGCGGTTAAGGTAGAGCAGAACGCAGAGCTTGAAAATCCCGGCAAGATCTATTTCAAGGACAATTATATATTCATTGTGGAAGAACTTAAAGGGATACATGTATATGATAACAGTAATCCTGCATCTCCTGTCAGAAAGGCATTTGTGAACCTTCCGGGAGTAGTGGATATTTCAATTTCGGGGTATATTATGTATGCCGATTCATTTGTTGACCTTGTTGTTCTTGATGTCCAGGATGTTAACAATATCCATGAAGCGGGAAGGATTAAAGATATTCTTCCATATACCGTACCTCCGGCCAATAATGATTATCCTTTAGCTTTTGTTGATGAGGATAAAGGTGTCGTAATTGACTGGGAGGTTGAGAAAATAAAAGAGAAAGTAAATCAGAACCGGAATCCCTATCCCATATTCTGGCTGAAGGCAGATTTTGCTGCGATGTCCAATTCATCAGGCAACTCTTCGGGAGTAAGCGGTGGTGGTGTAGGAGTAGGTGGTTCAATGGCAAGATTCGGGATAAAGGAAAATGTCCTTTATGTACTTGACCAGAATACATTAAAGGTATTTGATATTACAAATAAGACCAGTCCCGTAAAACATAACGACCTTTATCCCGGATGGGGTGTGGAAACCATGTATCTTACAGAAAACACAATGTTCCTGGGAACAACAACAGGTATGGTCATTTTTGATATAAGTATTCCTCTTTCTCCACAGACCCGAAAATTCTTTTCACATGCCAGGAGCTGTGATCCGGTAATTGTTGATGATACGCTTGCATATATTACACTGAGAACAGGAACAACCTGCGGAGGCTCGACGAATACATTGAGTGTTGTAAATGTAAAGAACATTAATTCTCCTTCACTTGTAGCTACCTATTCAATGACAAACCCTCACGGGCTGGGTAAGGACGGGGACCTTCTTTTTATTTGCGATGGCAATGCCGGACTAAAGATTTACGACGCTTCTGATCCGAAGACGATAAATAATCACCTTGTTTATACCTATCCCAATATCAATACCTATGACGTTATACCTCTGGGAAATGTCCTTGTCCTGATAGGTGATGACGGTTTATATCAGTATGATTATTCGAATGTACTGAATATACGGCTGATCAGTTCAATTCTGACGGAAGACTAGGATGGTAGTATGGTCGTGCGGTCATGCGGTCGTGCAGTCGTGCGGTCTGGTTAAAAATTGTTAAAAAAATAATTGTTAATAATTTCTGCCGTTGCCCCCCCTGTACCGTTGCGCCCCTGTACCATTGTACCATTGCGCCCCTGTGCCATTGCGCCCTTGCGCCGCTGTACCATTGAGCCATTGCGCCGCTGTGCCATTGTTTATTTTAATTCTAAATTATCAACAAATAGAGTTACTCAGTTTTTTTTTAGTCTATTGTTATTAATTTCACAGCGCCCAAAAAAAAAGGGAAACTGTAAAACAAAATTATATTAACTAATAAAAACCGACTTAAAATGTATCAATTGGGAAATCTAGTAAAGGAATTATCCGACAAGCATGGCCGGGCCAGGGATAGTCTTATCCCTATTCTGCAGGGTATTGTTGAAAGGCATAATTACCTTACCGACGAGGCAATGGTTGAAGTTGCGAAAGAGCTGGATATATCGGCAGCTGAAGTTTACGGAACGGCCTCATTCTATACCTTTCTCGATACAACCGTGAGAGGTAAATATGTCATCAGGGTCTGTAAAACTATAACCTGTTCAATGAAGGGTAAAAGTGAAATTATTGAAACCCTCGAAGATATGCTTAAGATAAAGGTGGGAGAGACTACTTCTGATCGTCAGTTCAGTCTGATTGAAACCAACTGTATTGGCTGGTGCCATAAGGCTCCGGCAATTCTGATAAATGAAATGCCTTATACCGAGCTTACACCGGAAAAGGTTGTTGAGATCATTAAGGGTTATATGCAAAAAAGATAACACTGAGGTATTATGGAAAAAAGAGGACTGAATAAAGTAGATCTGATCTTTGAAAAAATAGATCCGAGAGAAGTACTTACGATAGCTTTTAAGATGTCTCCTGCCGATATTATTCAGCAGGTGCTTGATTCAGGACTGAAGGGACGCGGCGGTGCCGGATTCCCTACAGGGCTGAAATGGAAATATACCGCAGCGGTCAAAGAGCCTGATAAGTATGTTGTATGCAATGCAGATGAAGGTGAGCCAGGGACCTTCAAAGATCGCGAGATTCTGGACCGGGTTGCTTACAAGGTTTATGGAGGCATGGCAATAGCAGCAAGGGCGATAGGAGCAAAGAAGGGTATTGTTTACCTGCGTGGTGAATATAAATTCCTTCTGCCTCAGCTGATGACGGAACTGGAAAAATTCCACAAGCTTGTAAAGGAAATCGGATATGATTTCAGGATAAATTTCTGTATGGGGAGTGGAGCATATATCTGCGGTGAGGAAAGTGCACTTTTTGAATCTGTTGAAGGTGGACGGGGTGAACCTCGTAATAAACCTCCTTACCCGACAACATCAGGGGTATTCGGCAAGCCGACTTCCATAAATAATGTTGAGACCCTGGTTACATCAATGATGATCATTAAACATGGTCCTGAATCATACAGCCAGCTTGGTACAAAAGACTCAAGGGGTTCAAAAGTGTTCTCCATATCCGGAGATACTCCGACCCCGGGGATCTTTGAACTTGAACTTGGCATGTCGGTACATGAATTCGTCAATGAGTTCGGCGATGGTGATACAAAAGCTGTACAGGTTGGCGGCGCCTCAGGTTTCTGTGTCCCGAGAAAAAGATTTGATCAGACAGTAATAGGATTTGAAGGCGTTCCCACGGGAGGATCGATGAAGTTATTCAACAGCTCAAGATCAATGTATAACGTTCTTCATAATTACCTGGATTTCTTCGCGGAAGAATCGTGCGGACAATGTACCCCTTGCCGGGTCGGTTGCCAGCAACTGCTCAAAGGTGTTGAGAAGGTCAAAAAAGGAGAAGTAAAATCGACTTATCTTAATGAACTGGTCAAGCTCGCCGATACTATGAAAGTAGCTTCAAAATGCGGACTCGGCCAATCAGTGGGCAATGCATTCAAGACAATTGTTGAGAACTTCAGGGAAGAGATCATCTATTAATTACTAAATCATAGCGAAATAATGATAAATCTGAGTATAAATAACCAGAGAGTTTCAGTTCAGCCGGGCACAACTGTTCTGGAGGCTGCCAGGAAACTTAATATTAACATTCCGACATTATGTAACCATCCCGACCTTTGCGTTGCAGGTAACTGCCGCGTTTGTGTAGTCGAACAGACCGGGGCAAGAACACTGATCGCCGCGTGTGCAATGCCTGCAGCAGAAGGAATGGATATACAAACAAATACACTGAAGGTAAGAAATGCAAGGAAACACATTGTTGAGCTCCTGCTTTCAGAACACAGGTCGGATTGCACGAAATGTTATAAAAATCAGAAATGTGAACTTCAGTCACTTGCAAATGAATTTGCCTTCGGAGATACTATATTCCTCGATCTGGTTCAGGATCGCCCCTATACCATTGACAGATCCTCGCCTTCATTTATCAAGGATGACAGCAAATGTATCCGCTGCCAGAGATGTGTGAGAACATGTACGGAGTTACAGCATATTTCTGCAATTGCTGTGGCAAACAAGGGAATGCACCAGAAAATATCTTCATTCCACGACCGGCCTATGAGCCACGTTGTTTGTACTAATTGCGGACAGTGTGTAAACCGCTGCCCTACAGGTGCACTCGTTGAAAAGACCTATATCGACCAGGTATGGGATGCTATCTATGATCCGGAAAAATATGTTGTTGTACAAACAGCCCCTGCAGTAAGAGTTGCCCTGGGTGAGGATCTGGGATATGATCCCGGGGAAAGGGTTACAGGAAAAATGGTCACTGCACTCAGACAGCTTGGATTTGATTCAATACTGGATACTGACTTCAGCGCTGACCTGACTATTATGGAAGAAGGGACAGAGTTGCTTACAAGGTTAAAAAAGGTTCTGGTCGACGGCGATAAGAAAACATCAATCCCGATGTTTACATCCTGTTCACCCGGCTGGATAAAATTCATTGAACATAAATATCCTGAGTTCCTTCATAACCTTTCTACCTGCAAATCGCCCCAGCAAATGTTCGGAGCACTTGCAAAGACATTCTATGCCCAGAAGAAGAAACTTGATCCCTCGAAAGTAGTCTCAGTATCAGTTATGCCCTGTACGGCGAAGAAATATGAAGCCGACCGTCCGGAAATGAGATCAAGCGGATATAAGGATATCGATTTTGTCCTTACAACCCGTGAACTTGCTGTAATGATCAAGCAGGCAGGTATTGACTTCAGGAATCTTGAACCTACTCATTATGATTCTGTAATGGGTGATTCAACAGGCGCTGCCGTCATTTTCGGTGCAACCGGAGGTGTAATGGAGGCTGCTCTGCGGACTGCCTATGAGATTGTTACAGGAAGAGAAGTTCCTTTCACAAATCTGAATATTACTCCTGTCCGGGGTATGGAGGGCGTGAAAGAAGCAACAGTTAAGATCGAAGGATGTACCGATGACTGGAAATTCCTCGAGGGTGCCGAACTGAAGGTAGCCATTGCCCATGGGTTAGTAAATGCCAACAAGATCATGAGAGAAGTAAGAAAGGGCAAATCGCCATACCACTTTGTTGAAATAATGGCCTGCCCCGGAGGTTGTATAGGTGGTGGAGGACAACCTATTCCCACAAGCATGGACATCAGGAAAAAACGTATGAAAGCAATCTACTCGGAGGATGAACATATGGTTCTCAGGAAATCACACGAAAATCCGGATGTAATAGCTATTTACAAGGAATTCCTCGGGAAGCCAAACAGCCATCTGGCTCATGAACTGCTACATACACATTACGTCGAACGGGAAGGTTATTAAAAAAAAGCCGGTTCAAACCGGCTTCTTTTTTGTCATTCAGTCTGTGCAGTCCTGCAGTCCTGCAGTCCTGCGTTGTTAGCCGAACCTTGCTTTGACTTTTGCCAACTGCCAACTGCTTGTATGGCCTTTACATCACAGCTCCTGCTAACCTATTATTTCAAGTATCTCCTTTATATCTAGATCCCTCAGTGGATTGGAAGTTGTAACAAACGATTCGGCAAGCTTCGATTTTTTCTCCTGAAGTCTCAGTATCTTTTCTTCAAGGGTTCCTGAGGTTATGTACCGGTAAATAAAAACATTCTTATCCTGGCCTATCCTGTGTGCCCTGCTTAGCGCCTGAAGCTCGGCTGCAGGATTCCACCACGGATCAAGAATAAATACATAATCAGCCGATGTCAGATTTAATCCTGTTCCCCCTGCTTTCAGAGATATCAGAAAGATATGGATGTCCGGATCATTCTGAAAACCTTCAATAACTTTCTTCCTGTTGGTAGTGGCCCCTGTCAGCATCGAAAACCTTCTGTTTCTTTCTTCAAGCGCCTCTGAAAATAGTTTCAGGTGCATGACAAATGATGAGAATACAAGTATTTTATGTCCTTCATTGACAACATTCTCAATATTGTCCAGAATTGTTTCAAACTTCCCGGAGCCTCCTGCATATTCTTCATCTGCCATCACAGGATGATTGGATATCTGCCTGAGCCTCATAAGTCCCTGTAAAACAATGATCGCAGTCTTTACAGCTTCTTTATTTTCCATTCCGCTCATAATGAGTTTCCTGACAGCCGATCTTTCTTCTTCATAAATCTTTGCCTGTTCCTCTGTCATCTCACAAAAAACAGTCTGCTCCGTAACCGGCGGCAGTTCCGGTGTTACCATCTCTTTCTTCCGCCTTAAAATAAATGGCTTGATAAGCTTTTTTAGTTTTATCTCAATCTCATCATTCCGCTCTTTTTCAATGGGTCTGGCAAATTCACGTCTGAAATATGAAAGCGAACCGAGCAACCCGGGGTTTACAAAATTGAGCTGAGCCCAGAGATCTGTAATTGAATTTTCTACGGGCGTTCCCGTCAGAACAAGCTTATGATCAGATTTCAGCCTGGTAACACTTTTATATATCTGTGACGCGGGATTTTTGATGTACTGGCTTTCATCCAGAATTATGTAATGGAAATGGAAAGATGTAAAAAAATTAATATCCTGTCTTACAGTATGATAGCTTGAAAGCACTATATCAAAGCCCGAAAAGTTCATTGCATGACGGTCGCGTTGTGCTCCCTTATGCCTGTACACCTTCATTCCGGGGACAAACCTGTGAATTTCATTCTCCCAGTTATGGATAATGGTGGGCGGTACAATAATAAGCGAGGTAAGGCTGGCAGAAGGATCATCGAAAAGTGATAAGGACCTGCTTCCGGTAGTTTTCACGGAAGCCGGGATCTTTTCCTTGTTCAGTTGCAGGAGAGCAAGTGTTTGTATTGTCTTTCCAAGTCCCATATCATCGGCGAGACATCCTCCAAGTCCTGAGGATTGAAGCCATATCAGCCAGCCCAGGCCTTCAAACTGGTATCCCCTCATTTCGCATTTAAGTCCGGCCGGTTTAACAGGCAAAGGCAGTTCCTCAGGTATAAGGAGCTTCTCAAGATATCCGAATGACTCATTTTCCTCCTCTTTAAGGATTTCAATAAGTAAGGGGAAATGCTGCTTGTGTATCCTTATTGATCCGTTCTGATCTTTCCCGAATTCAAATAAGCTCCGGTATTCAGTAAACCATTCAGCCGGAAGAATTGCAATGGTACCATCCGGTAACTCATACTCATGTATCTCGTTCAGGATATTATGCTTAAACCGGATAAAAGGGAATTGATATTCTCCGATCCGGATTATGGCCTGAAGGTCAAACCAATCTCCCTCCCTGTTATTGCTGATTTCAATGTTTACCGGTCTGAGATTATACTCTTTATCAAGCTGCCTGGAAGTAATAATAAAACCCGCGGAAACAAGGCTCTCATAATTCCGGTTCAATGCTTCAATAACCCGGTGTAAATCTGTGACAGGTTTCAGGTCATCATCCTGCAGGTAATAATTGACCAGATCATCTGAATTAAACCCCGTTTCAAGAAGGAAATCCCTGCAACCTTCTTCCCATTTCAGGTCACGGCCGTATTTGTGAAAAATAAACTCACCTCCCTTGTTCTCAAATGTTGTGAAATTTTCCGACCGGTCATCAGGCGATACCATGATACCTGAATAGTAATAGCCCAGTATAAGAACAGGATGTCCTCTGATACTGTTCTCAAGACTTATTGATACTTTCTTTTCGGGAACAGGTGTAACAACCCTGAATCCGGTGCCTTCTGTTTTATAACAATTTACGGCGTTCAGGACAAATCCTGAGAAGTACCTGGTTTCAGTGTTCTTTGGAACTATTACAGCCTCCTTTGTAAGGAAAGGGCGAAGCTTCTGACCATCGATATCTCTGATCAGCAGTAATTTGTTCCCAGTCTTTATTATGCATGGACTATTACACAGAATATCGATGGGATTACGGTATAATTCTATCTTTTTACCTTCCGATTCGATTTTTAATTTGTAGGTAACCGATTCATCAGACCTTTCAAACCTGAACAGAGGAACAGCCGGTTCAGGAAGAAAATCAAGCCTGTCCTCAGGATGAATAATGTTGGAATGTGATCTGCTGATGAAACACAGAATGCCTTCATCCCTGAGAAGATAATAACATTTCCTTAACCTTTTCTCAATATAAGGTCTTATTAATTTTTCAATTTTTTCCTGTGAGACATTTTCAAGGAATTCCTTAACGCTTTTATCTTTTGAATAGAGCCTGTAAATCGGCCTGTCGGAATATTCATTTGTGATCCTGACAAGTTCAATCTCTTCACTGTCGAGAGTTTTTAAAGTTTCCTCCGACGGGTAAGGTGAAAGACATTCTGACAGGATGAAATATTTTTTCCCGGGTACACCTGCTATAAGATAAGGAAGGAATATCTTTCCCCAGAGCCTGTGCGATGTCAGGATAAGGGCAAATTTTCTTTGTCTGTTTTCGGGTGTCTGATCCAATTTCGGGTAAAAAATTATAAATTTAAGAGAGGTTTAAGAATGTTCAAACTTATTTATTGAAATATTTTCTTCTTAGTTTTGAAATCAATTGAGAAAAATAATTCATATCGACATGGATGCATTTTTCGCATCGGTTGAACAGCTCGATAATCCTGAGCTGAGAGGAAAGCCTGTTGCTGTCGGCGGAAGCGGTGAAAGACATGTAGTAGCTGCTGCAAGCTATGAGGCAAGGAAATTCGGAGTCAGATCGGCAATGCCTTCAGTCACTGCCCGGAAACTGTGCCCGCAGCTTATATTTGTCAGACACAGGTTTGAAAGATACCATGAACTGTCAGAAAAGGTTTTCGGGATCTTTACGGAGTACACAGATATTGTCGAGCCATTATCTATCGATGAAGCATTTCTTGATGTAACAGTCGATAAAAAGAATATAAAATCCGCCACCCTGATAGCCCGCGAGATAAAGCAGGAAATAAAAAAGCGGACAGGACTGACAGCTTCAGCCGGCATATCTGTCAACAAATTCCTGGCAAAGATCGCTTCTGACATAAAAAAGCCTGATGGATTATTCCTTATTCCGCCTGAAGAAGCTGAAGGATTTATTGCAAAGCTGCCCGTTGAAAAGTTTTTTGGGATAGGGAAGGTCACGGCTGAAAAAATGCACAAGCTGGGTATTCATAACGGAGCCGATCTTAAGAAATGGGATCTGCCTTCACTTATAAGAAATTTCGGTAAGGCAGGAAAATTTTATTATGATATTGCCCGTGGTATTGACGACCGTCCGGTTGAAACCGAATCCGAACGGAAATCTGTCGGGACAGAGCTTACTTATGAAAAAGATCTGACAACACAATTCGGGATCATTGCGGAGCTTTATAAGGTTGAACGGGAACTCATGCACCGTCTTGAACAGGCAGGAACAACCGGGAGGACCGTCACATTAAAAGTAAAATTTGCAGATTTCAGGCAGATTACGCGAAGCCGGACACTCAGAAATTATATAAGGGACTTTGAAACACTTCATAAAGCTGTTACTGAAATAAGAAAATCACTCGATCTGCCAGGTAATAAAATAAGACTTCTGGGAGTGAGCATTTCAAACCTCGAGTCGGATGACGATGAAGACAGGCAGCTTCACCTGTTCGATGATGAAGAATGCTGATCAGATCCGGATTGTTCTCCCCCGGATTTGCATCCCATGCCGGTCCTGTTATATCCTACAAAGTACTCCCGGAGTTCATCATAACGGATACTGTGAATGTTGAATAACTCAGAACCGGGTTCTGCGAATTTTTTGAAATTTTCAAAACGGGATGCAGCATTTTCGAGGATCTTATAACCTATATTTTCTTCAGTGATTCCCCTCGCACGGTAAATCTCTAAATATCTCTTAATACCCTCGCTTCCGAAAGCATCAAGATCGTCAGCAACAGAAAGTATCTTCAGGATAATATTGCTGCTTTCCGGGTCCCCGTATTCCTTGTTGTCATGATTTTCTATTGCCGTAAGTGCATCCATGTGGTCGGATAATCTTAATCTGTTCAGAGTCAGATAGCTCTCAGCAGCCATCCTGCTCCGGTAACCGTGTCGGATCCCCTGGTCTTCTGACATTCCTATGTCGTGAAAGTAGCTGGCAATTAACAGGTTACATATCATTTTAAGATCCATTTCCACTTCATCGTAATACCGGATGACCTCTTTAACATAATTCCATACCCTTCTGTGATGATCAATATCATGTGACGGAAGATCAGTTTCTCCCCAGGCTTTTTTAAAGAAATCTTCCACTGACCCGAGAAAAGAGTCTTCAGCCTGTCGGATTATCTCAGAATATTTCATCTGTAGAATTTTACTGTAAATTATTGCCTTCCGTTTAGAGATTGTGTGAAAGTCTGTTCTGATCTTTTCACCCCTAAATCCCCCACCTTGCTCCGCCGAAGCGGCTACGCGAAGGCGAAGGGGGGGACTTGTTGAAATACAATTATTTATATACCTGGTTTTAAGAAACAAAAAAAGCAAAAGATCCTGCCTTTTGCTTTTGAACAGGTTAAGCTGTGTGAATTCAGTCTGCTATCATCTTCTTAGCCATATCCAGGATGGTTGTATCATCGAATGAGACAATTCCTCCTCCCGGTCCCTGTTCAAAATGGACACCGATAGTTTCGCCCCTGTCGAAATTTCTCCCTCCGAAGTAGTTTCTGACGGTTTCTTCTTTCAGATCGAGTGTGTCAGCAATCTTCCTCATACTTCCGGAGGGTAACTGATCTTTTATCTTCCGGAGCTCATTGAATGTGATCGTTACAGCCATAATATTATAGGATTAAAAGTTAATAATAGTGTTTGGTAATATCTTCAAATATAAGAAAAATTATTGTCAAAATAAAATGTACAGAAATGGTAGTGATTTGATATCATCATGTTAATCAAGGAGATACATGGAATATTCGCGGATTATCAAAAGTGTAACACTGTGAGAACTCCGTGCAACTCTGTGGTTAATCTATAAATTACATATTTCAATATATCTGAGATCAATTTATTCAGAGCCTGTTCAAATAATCAAGAAACACTCTTATTGCTTCCCTTTTATCATCATTCAGGTTGAAACTGATATTTTTAGTAAGATATTCCTTAAGGATTTCACCTTTGATAATGCCTGAATCTCCAAACATCCGGACTACTTCAGGAATGTCTGAAACGCCTTTTTTCAGGGCTGAATTGAACTCCCCGATAAATTCGCCGGGCAATGATCTGTTTGCTGTCCAGCATGCAAAAGTAAATGGCAGACTGGTAAATTTATACCATTCTTCAGCCAGGTCGATTGAAAACCTGAACCTGTTCTCATATTCAAAACACTGGTCGCCTATCAGTACGATACCTTCATTATCGGGAATGTTTTCAAAATCAAAATTCTCAGATGTTCTGATCCACCTGAATTCTCTTTTCCAGAAATTCTTTGCAAGTATTTTGACAAGATTTACCGATGACCTCGACCTGTAATCCAGGTTGATATTCCTGATCTCTTCGAACCGGCAGTTGCTTAAAAGCATAACTGTCCTTACTTTTCCGTAGGCTCCAAGGCAATAATCTGTGATAATATGGTATTCTTTAAGTCCGGTCAGCGCTGCAACCGGTATCAGACCGATGTCGACTTTCCCGCTTATCAGTTTCGCAGCACAATCAGCAGGATGATCTGTGGTAAGAGTTACTTTCTTGTCAAATCCGGTTATTGACATCCCGTAAATAAACGGGTATGTATTGGCATATTTTACAGCTGAAATCTTAATTTTCTCTGATGACATTCCGGTTTATATTGAGTATTGAATTATTGCCATATTTATCGGTTTTTTTAAGAAGTCCAAAAATACTACTTTTGTAATCATCGTTTTGTATTCAGGAAATAATTAATATCAGAAATATGGAACTGAATTCCCTTACTGCCATTTCTCCGATAGATGGACGATACAGACAGAAAGTGAATGAACTTGATCTCTATTTTTCGGAGTTTGGACTTATAAGGTACCGGCTGATGGTAGAAGTTGAATATTTTATTGCACTCTGCGATATCCCTCTACCACAGTTAAGCGATTTCAAAAAGGAGAATTACAAAACACTCAGGTCGTTTTATGAAGATTTAAATCTTACCGATGCCGAAAAGATAAAGGATTATGAGAAAATTACAAATCATGACGTCAAAGCATTAGAGTATTTCCTGAAGGAAAGATTCATAAATGAAGGCTGGGCAAAGTGGAGCGAATTCATACATTTCGGATTAACATCCCAGGACATAAACAATACAGCCATTCCCTTATCACTCAAGGACGCCCTCATAAACGTATATTTTCCCCTTCTTTTTGATCTCAGGGAAGCTCTTGCTGCTCTGGCTGATGAGTGGAAGGATATTCCGATGCTTGCCCGGACCCATGGTCAGCCGGCCTCACCTACGCGTCTCGGTAAGGAAATATCCGTATTCATTGCAAGGATCGATGAACAGCTGAAATATTTCGGACAAATTCCGTATTCCGCAAAATTCGGCGGGGCAACAGGTAATATGAATGCACATAAGGCAGCATATCCTGACATTGACTGGATCACCTTTGCCGATAATTTTATTAACGGGGAACTGGGATTACAGCGTTCACATCCCACAACACAGATTGAACATTATGACAACCTTGCCGCATTGTTCGATAATATGAGGAGAATAAATGTTATCCTCATAGATCTGTCCCGCGATATCTGGACCTACATTTCGATGGAATATTTCAGCCAGAAGATCAGGAAAGGAGAGATAGGCTCATCAGCTATGCCCCATAAGGTAAATCCGATAGATTTTGAGAACGGGGAAGGTAACCTGGGATTTGCAAACGCAATTTTCGGACATTTATCAGAAAAGCTTCCCGTATCGAGGCTTCAGCGCGATCTTACCGATTCCACTGTCCTCCGTAATATTGGTGTCCCAATAGGCCACACTATTCTTGCAATCAATTCAATTCTTAAGGGACTGAATAAACTCATTGTAAATACCGATAAAATAGAGAGTGATCTGGAGAACAACTGGTCGGTTGTTGCTGAAGCCATACAAACAATACTGCGGAGGGAAGGTTATCCTAAACCATATGAAGCACTGCTCGACCTTACACGTACAAATGAAAAGATCACCCGTGAAACAATTACTAATTTTATAGAATCCCTGGATATAAATGAAACTACAAAAAATGAACTTAGAAATATTACCCCCTTCAATTATACCGGCTATTAATGAGACATATTACCAGGGATGAATAAGATAAAGTTACTCCTTAAATATATTGCACCTTATAAATGGCAGGCTTTTTACAGCGTGGTCTTCAATATTCTCAGCGCTGTTTTTGCCCTGATTTCATATACACTTGCCATTCCTTTCCTGAAAGTCATGTTCAACAGGGTCGATGTAATTCCTCATCCGGGAGAATTCCAGATGACTATCGATTACGTTAGCTCAGCCGTAAAATACCTGCTCTCGCTTTTCATTGACCGCCACGGGCAGTCGGGTGCACTTCTGATCATAAGCATTGTCTTTGTTGTTGCCAGCCTTCTTAAAAACGGATTCATCTTTCTAGCCAACAACAGTATGGCATACCTGAGATCCTATACCGTACGGGACCTCAGGAAAAAAATGTACGATAAGGTACTTAAGCTTCCATTATCATATTTTACAGACGCTCGTAAGGGTGATATCATGACGAGGTTATCCAATGATGTCCAGGAAATCGAGGTTTCTGTAATGTCCTCCCTTACAATGCTTTTCAGGGATCCGATGTATATAATTATTTTCGTGATCTACCTGTTTATAAGCAGCTGGCAACTTACAATATACGCATTGCTTCTTCTGCCGGTTAGCGGCTGGCTGATCGGAAGGGTAAGCAGAACATTAAGATCTTCATCACTGGTACAGCAACAACAGCTCGGAAAACTTTTGTCAGTTGTTGAGGAGACACTTACGGGTCTCAGAATAGTGAAGGGATTTAATGCCGAAAAGAAGATGCAGGGGCAGTTCAGGACTATTAACGAGAAATACACTAAAATATTCCGCCGTGTGATCCGCAAATATTACCTCGCATCACCACTGAGCGAATTCCTCTCTACCATGGTGGTAATGGCTCTGATGTACCTTGGCGGCTTACTTGCACTTAAAGGCGATACCAATATGACACCCGACAGCCTGATCGCATATCTGATAATCTTCTCCCAGATAATTCCTCCCGCAAAGAACATCACAACGGCATGGTTCAGCGTACAGAAAGGTATGGCTTCAATCGACAGGGTTGACCAGGTACTGGAAGCGGAGGAAAAGATAATGCAAAAGGAAAATGCAGTCAGGGTAAGGGAATTCAGGGATAAAATTGAATTCAAAGGCGTATGGTATGGGTATAATGACGAACCTGTACTTAAGGATATTAACCTGACGATAAAGAAAGGCCAGACAGTAGCAATTGTCGGAAAATCAGGAGCCGGTAAATCAACACTTGCCGACCTGCTACCACGGTTCATCGATACGGATAAAGGAAATATACTGATCGACGGAGTGGATATAAGGGACATGAACATTACCGACCTCAGGAGCCTGATGGGCATAGTAAGCCAGCATCCAATCCTTTTTAATGCCTCATTCACCGAAAATATTGCCTTTGGCTCAGACTCTCCCGATACTGGGGATGTTGAAAATGCAGCACGGATTGCAAATGCACACGATTTCATAACCGAAACCGAACAAGGGTATGAAAATAATGTAGGAGAATCAGGAAATAAGCTCAGCGGCGGCCAGAAACAAAGAATCAGTATTGCCAGAGCTATTTTGACCAATCCGCCAATACTGATCCTTGACGAAGCAACTTCAGCGCTCGACACGGAGTCGGAACGGCTTGTACAGGACGCAATTCTGAAGCTTATGGAAAACAGAACATCTGTGGTCATAGCTCACAGACTTTCAACAATCCAGCATGCCGACCTTATTGTGGTGCTTGACGACGGGATGATTGTGGAACGGGGCACACATGCTGAGCTGATGAATAAGGAAGATGGTTTTTATGCCCGGCTGCGGAGCTATCAGGCGATATAGAGGGACGGGGAGACGAAGGGAGAGTGGGAGATTAGGAGAGTGGGGGAGAGGGAGATGAGGAGAGAGTGGGTTGAGAAAAATGGGAGATGAGGAGAAGGGGAGATGAGGAGAATGGGAGAAGAGGAGTTGGGAGGTGAGAGATGAGTAACGGGCAAAGAATCCCTTCCGGGGAGGGGAAAGGGTTGGGTTAAGTGTAGTATATAATTAATAAATAATTCATTATGACCAGAAAAAGCATTCAGATTTTATTTGTTTTGATATTTATCCTGTTGCCGGTGTCACTTATGGCCCAGAAAGCAAAACATACATTTAGATTCAGTGCGACTGAATTTCTGCTTGATGATCTGCCTTACCAGATCATTTCCGGTGAACTGCATCCGGCAAGGATCCCTGCAGAATACTGGAAGCACAGGATAAAAATGGCAAAAGCCATGGGATGCAATACAATTTCAGCTTATATTTTCTGGAATTTCCACGAAAGTGAAGAAGGGGTATTTGATTTCACAAAAGACAACCATAACCTGGCTCAGTTCATAAAGACTGTCCAGGATGAAGATATGTGGCTCATCCTCAGGCCCGGTCCATATGTATGTGCTGAATGGGAACTGGGAGGTATACCTCCTTATCTTCTTCGCATACCGGATATAAAACTGAGATGTATGGATCCGCGCTATATGGCTGCAGCAGAAAGGTATATCGCCCGGCTGGCCGAAGAGATCAGACCTTATCTAATAACAAGAGGCGGACCTATACTAATGATCCAGATCGAAAATGAATATGGCAGCTTTGCGAATGACAGGAATTATTTGCAAAAGCTCAAAGAGCTCTGGGCTTCAAACGGTATAGATGTTCCTACATTTACGGGAGACGGAGCTACTCCTTATATGCTTGAAGCAGGTACTCTTCCGGGAAGCGCCGTTGGACTGGACCCGGGTAGCTCTGCTGCCGACTTTGAACTGGCTGCCAGAATGAATCCCGGAGTTCCGGTTTTCAGCAGCGAGACTTATCCCGGCTGGCTTACCCATTGGGGTGAAAGCTGGGCACGCCCCGATACAGCAAGACTTATGAAAGAGGTTAAGTTCCTGATGGATAACCGTAAGTCTTTTAATTTCTATGTTATTCACGGTGGAACAAACTTCGGATTCACGGCCGGAGCCAATTCCGGAGGTAATGGCTATGAACCTGATGTGACCAGTTATGATTATGATGCTCCGATTAATGAACAGGGCCGGCCAACATACAAATACCATGCACTGAGAAAGCTTATTGGATCCTATCTTCCAAAAAAAGGAAAATTACCTGATATCCCCGATACAATACCTGCCATTGAGATACCGCTTATCTTCCCGACAAGATTTACTTCGGTCTGGGATAACCTTCCTCAGCCTGTTAATTCAGTAACTCCAAACAGTTTCGAGGCCTACGGTCAGGATTATGGTTTTATACTGTATCAGACAGAACTTATCGGACATAAAAAAGGAAAACTAACAGTAACCGATATACATGATTATGCTATCGTGTTTCTGAACGGGGAATATATCGGACGCCTCGACCGCAGAGAAGGGATCAATACGATCGACCTGCCCGAAACAAAGTCTGAAAAACCTGTTCTCGAGATTCTGGTTGAAGGAATGGGACGTATAAATTTTGCCCAGCATCTTATTGACAGAAAGGGAATAACGGAACGCGTTACATTGAACGGAATGACACTTATGAATTGGAAGATTTATAAACTTCCAATGGACTGGAAATACATTTACGATCTGCGCTCATCAGGGAAAGTATTGAATAAACCCGGTATCTTCTTTAAAGGAAATTTCTCACTGGCAATTACGGGCGATACTTATTTCGACCTTTCAAACTATAAGAAGGGGATCGTCTGGGTAAATGGACATAACCTGGGCCGGTACTGGGAAATAGGTCCTCAGAAAAGACTATTCTGCCCCGAGTCTTACCTTCGGACAGGATTGAATGAAATCTTAATTTTTGACCTGCATCTGACAGAACCTAAGCCACTTCCGGCATTGAGGACACTGGAATAACGGAAGAGTGTGGAATGGGGGTTAAAAGGAGAGGGGGTGAAAAGGAGAAGGGGTGAAAAGGAGAAGAGGAGACTAAGAGCCGCAAAACCGCAAAGCCGAAACGCCGCAAAGCCGTAAAACCGCAAAGCCGCATAGCCGCATAGCCGCAAAGCTGCAAAGACTAAGAGTCAGAATTATAAAATAAAAACCTTTAAGATGACGATAAGAAATTTGTCAGTTACTTTTCTTCTGATAGTGTTAGCAGGCTGCAGTTCAGGAAGAAGTCAGAAGAATAAATCAGAAGAACAAAAGTGGTCGGTAAGAATGGCTAATACAGTCATGACGCAGGCAGACAGTCTTATCCGTTACGTCAGCGGGAAACCGAAATGGGCTTATGATGTTGCATTCCTTGGAATGGCAATTGACAGACTGGGAAATGAAGATCCAAAATATTCAAAGTATATGGAGGATTGGGTCAATTATTTTGTTCATGACGACGGATCAGTCACTGATTACAGGCTTGAGGAATATAACCTTGACAGGATCTTTCCCGGAAGGAATGTTCTGACTGTTTATAAAAGGAACCCCCGGCAAAAATATAAGATAGCTCTGGATAATTTTATAAAACAACTTGAGACACATCCCAAAACTAATTCCGGTGGTTACTGGCATAAGAAGATCTACCCCTGGCAGATGTGGCTCGATGGTATATTCATGGGTTCGACCTTTATGGCCGCATATGCCAGGGAATTCAACCAGCCTGAATGGTTTGATGTTGCTGCCCGGCAGACAAAAATGATCTATGAGAAAACACTGGATCCCGGAACCGGACTTCTGATGCATGCCTGGGATGAAAGCAGGGAACAAAAATGGTGTGATCCTCAGACCGGGAAGTCACTTTATCCCTGGAGCCGCGCTACAGGCTGGTATCTGATGGCCATAATGGATATCCTTGAATATCTTCCGGCTGATCATCCCGACAGGAATGGACTTATTTCTATCCTTCAGAAAACAAGTGATGCACTCCTTAAGGTCAGGGATCCGGATTCGGGTATATGGTTCCAGGTACTGAACCATGGAGGGAGAGAAGGAAATTACCTGGAGGGATCAGGTTCGGCAATGTTCACATACGTATTCGCAAAAGGAGCCAGGCTGGGATACCTTGACCAGAAGTACAGGGAAATCGCTGAATCTGCATTCGACAGCATCCTTAAGGAACTTATAACTGTTAACGAGAAGGGACTTGTAACCATACATAATATATGCGGGGGTTGCGGATTAGGTGGGAATCCTTACCGCGACGGATCATACGAATATTACATTAATGAAAAGCGGTTCGACAACGACACCAAGGGAGTCGCTCCGTTTATTCTCGCAGCACTGGAACTTGACAGATAGAGTTGTTAGAAATAAAAATTACTATGAATAGCGTACGGATTCTGCTCTTTGGTCTGGTTATATCGTTATTTTTCAGTTGTAACAGGATCAGATATACTGAGGTATTGCTGCGTGATGATTTTTCCAATCTGGATACCGGCCTTTTCTCTGCTCCGGTCGGTCCTCATACCGAGTATCATTACCTTGCTGAGGCCGGTAAAAGAGGAAACTGGGAAGTCACCAGCTTTGCATCCGGAACAGGTTGGGGAACCGCATGGCAGGTAAAAAACCAGGGCAGCGGAAATGCAATGTACCAGACGATGTATAATAAATCAAACCGGTCAACACATCCTATGATCATATCAGGCGATTCATTATGGAAAGATTACAAAGTGACTGTAAAATTTTCCCCTGAGGATGATTCACAATATACAGGAATTGCATTCAGATATTTAAATGACCGTTGCTTTTACTTCTTCGGTATAAAGGACTCACTCGCATATATTTCTTTCTTTAAGCACGGACTCACGTTCAACAAGCTTAATGAAACGGTTCTTGCTTCAAAACCATTTATTTTTTCCCCGGGAGAGGAGCTGACAGCAACAGTAATGTTGACCGGAAACAAAATAAGTGCCTCGCTTAATGACAAAATTCAGCTCGATATAACTGATAATACATTCAGTCACGGGAAAATTGGTCTGGTTTCAAATACGAAAACCGTATACCGATCGGTCGAAGTTCTTACATCAAAAGATGAAGTTAAGGCAATTAGAACAGGACTGGCGGCCATAGAATCTGAATTCAGGAAGCTTCAGGATTCGAATCCCGAAATGGTGGTCTGGAAGAAGATAAAAACGCCGGGATTCGGGGTAGGGCGTAATCTCAGGTTTGGCGATCTCGACGGAGACGGCGTTACTGATGTTCTGATCGGCCAGGTAATTCATCATGCATGGCCGCGGGACAGCCACAGCGAGTTAAGCTGCCTCACAGCAGTAACCTTTGACGGAAAGATCCTCTGGCAAACAGGTAAACCTGATCCTGAAAAGAACCATCTGACGAATGACGTGGGGTTCCAGATTATCGACCTTGATAACGACGGTGATAATGAGGTCGTTTATTGTATGAATTTTGAAATAATTGTTGCCGATGCCTCTACAGGAAAAACTAAAATTAAAACACCGACACCAAAATCGAAGATTGAAAATGACCGTTTCAGTCAGATACTCGGGGATTGCCTGTTCTTTTTCGATGCTGAAGGAAAAGGATGGGATTCCAATATCCTGATAAAAGACCGTTATACAAATTTCTGGGTTCTGGATAACAGTCTGAGATTGTTATGGGAAGGTAGCTGTAAAACCGGCCATTACCCTTATGCCCTCGATACGGATAAGGATGGCAGGGATGAACTGGCTATAGGATATTCACTCTATGATGATGACGGAACACAATTGTGGTGTCTGGATGACAAAATAGAAGATCATTCCGATGGAGTCGCGGTAGTTGACTTTGACCTAAGCGATAAAACCGAACCTGCTATAATGTATTCAGCCAGTAATGCCGGATATCTAAGAGTTGAACTGACAGGTAATATACTGAGACGCTATCTTATTGGACACGTACAGAATCCTGCCGTTGCAAATTTCAGGGACGATTTGCAGGGCCTGGAGACTGTTACTATCAATTTCTGGGGCAATCAGGGAATTATCCACTTTTTTGACCAGGATGCAAAGATCTACCACGATTTCGAACCGAACCAGTTCGGAAGTATGTGCCTGCCTCTGAACTGGACAGGAAATGGCGAGGAATACTTTATCCATAATGCTAACATCAGAGAAGGCGGAGTTTATGACGGATGGGGCAGGAGAGTGATGCAATTCCCTGATGACGGACATCCCGATATGTGCAATGCTGTCCTGGATATCACAGGCGACTGCCGCGATGAAATTGTTGTATGGAATCCTGAAGAATTATGGATTTATACCCAGAGCGATAATCCTAAATCCGGGAAACTTTATAAACCGTTAAGAAATCCTCTTTACAATTATTCAAACTACCAGGCAACAGTTTCTCTGCCGGGATGGAGTGAATAAAGAATTTTTTTCAGGATGAAGGTGGAAGTTATTCTATAAGATATCCCCTTTTGAGTGGCAAAATAAGGGGCCGGGTGGAAAGGAAAGATTGTCTGGGCAATAAAGCGTTTTCTTAATCTATCTTGTATATTCGTTTCATATCAGCTACTGAGGCGCTAATTATCTTTTTGAGCACAGAAGGATTGATATCTTCAAGCTTATTGATATAAATACAGGATCCGGAACTTACTTTGAATTTACCAAGCTGACTTAAGAGATCTTTATAATTGCTGACACCTGACATGATGTAAAATGCTATATGTTGTTTTCTTGGTGAAAATCCGATCAGAGGCCAGTCACCTTCCTGGCTGCTACGTTCGGATTTATAATGATATGTTCCGTAACCAATCATGTTGTTATTCCAAAGGTTGGACTTCTCTTTAATTGTGCTATCGAAGATTTTCTTCAGTTCAATACTGTCTGTTCTTTTCTTTTCAGGCTCAACACTCAGGAGAAATGTATCAACATCCTGTTCGATGGGTTTAGTTTTTATTGTACTCATATTTGCAATTTATTAATTATCATTTATCAATTTGCCTATACCTGTTATTTTTGAGTTTATGGATGGATTTCCTTTGTAATAGACATATCCAACACCTGTTAAAGTTACATTAAGATCATTGAGGACATGTACTTTACAATCACCTACACCTGTTAATGTAATGTTGCAGGTATTAACTTTCATCTCATATGCATTAATATTACCAACACCTGTGAGCCTGACTGTTAAAACGTTCTGGTCATTACCCGATAATTCAAAATCTCCTACGCCTGTTAATTCAATATCTATTATTTCAGGTATGGTGATTTCGAATCTTATATCTTCATAATCTTCAATAGTCACATTTTTATCAAGTCCAATTTTCAAGGACTGATTAACAACCTCATATGTCATCACATCAATTATATTTTGTTGTGCCTTGAGAACGACTGATTGAGTACTTCCAATGGTTATGTAAAAATCAGCCATACCGGTATTTGCAATCTTGTTAAAAGATGATAAATCAAGAGTCTTGATCACTATCGGACCTGTTCCAATAACTTTAATTTTGTTTTGCACCCCATCCTCTTCACATCCTGATATAATAAGAAAAAGGACAGCAAAAATCATTAAATATTTTGAGGCTTTCATCTGATTGTGTATTAATATTTTGAAAATAAAATAACTGTAAGTCCATGTTATGGATACAAGTATGATCAAAGTAAGATCAAAGTAAGATCAAAGCAAGATCATCGACAAGAAATCATTCAGAACTTTATGTGTATTAAGAAAGCTGGACTTATATGTTAAATTCACCTTTATCTTGTGGTTCAGAATATTCAATACCGTCTGGGTTAGCACATGAATATTGTTAAATGTCTGATATATAGTAAGAGCATTAATATACCCGGAGAATCAACTGTCTATTGACTGGGCCCGGTAAAATATCTGCATCCCGGACGGATTTTAAATGATTGGATCTCCGCAATAGTCCTTTCTTTTACAGGTTTTACAATACTTTCCTATCCAGACATCATCAAACTGACTCATTATTGATGATACTATGTCAGGATCAGTAGTAATTATACCTGATTCAAAATTCCGGGTATCAGGACTTTTTATTCCCAGTCCTGCGCCTGTAAGATTTGCAGATCCGGTGTATGCGAATTTACCATCAATTATTATGTGCTTAAAATGAACTCTTGGACAAAGCTGTCTTTCCATACTATCCCAAAGCATTGGGTACTTGTCAAAACTTTTTCTGAAGTTCGGACCAGGTTCCTTCGCATGTAAAAGCCTGATTGCTACTTTCTTTTTGAGAAGACTATCGAGAATGCTTAAGAAGGATTGGATCGAACCACTTTTTCGTACATGTAAATCTTTAATGTCAGCTGTACCTATCCATACAAAAGATGTAGCCCTTGATATTGGTTCGATGGCTTCTTTGTACAACTGTTCGTTTGTTATAAATTTTACCATTATATTATCTGGAATATCGAACCGCTTCGCCTGTAGCAGTCCGGTAATAAAATTAGCAGGTGTCCCCTGATGCCCGGAATGGAACAAGTTTTTGCATGCCGATAGCTATCGGGAACGGTACCCATCCTCAGGAGGGAAACAAATTCACTTTATTGTCCGTATTAGCAGTTGGTGCTTCCATTCTTTAATAATTATAGGTTTAATACTTTGGCTTGTTTGATGTTAAGATATCAAAATTTTAATACATTTAATTAATCATCTGATGATTTTCCGATGACCTGTGTATAAATGACTTTTTCATACTCATTTAAATTCATAATATTATGAAGCTTATTTCTGTCAACCAAACCAAGAATCGATGTACTTAATTTTGCAGCTGCACAATACAGATATACATTCTGACTGATAAAACCGGTATCTGTTCCTGAAGTGAACCATCTCTGATCATCATTTTTAAAGAGAAATGATTTCAGTTTAGAATAATCGGAAACATAAATAAGTCCGACCGGGGCTGAATGCATCATTTTTTGAGTACCGATATTTTTTCTGATATCCTTTACAAGGGTTTGTACTAATTGATGATTTTTCTCATCATACAGGAAAAGGCCTTTATTCAAAGCGACAAAGATTTTTATTTCCTGTGAATTGCAGGCAGAAGGAATAGTTCTTTTGCTTTTACTGTTTTTAGTTTCTTCGAGAGTAATTCCACAAGCAGACCAAAGGAGATTTGATAATTCCTGATCAGAAAGAGAATCAGTAAGCCATTTTCTATTAGTACGACGTTTTTCAAAGGCCTTCATCAATGGGAAATCCAGATTTCTTTGTGGCTCCGGGAGTTTTACTGTACTTATCATATTTAAAATAACCTCAAAGTTTATTTTGAAAAGATTCTATTATCTGGGACTTAATTAGTCGCAAAACACTGACTGCTAAAAGTCCGGCGGTATAATCAGTAAGCGGTGCTTATTAACTATCCCGTCCGTGTCAGGCAAAGTTGATTTATTGGCCAATTAAAACAGCAGCAATATTTATTATTTTATATTTTATCAAAATATCATTTGATGCAAATATTAAGAAGATTCCAAGGCCAAGAATCAAAACAAGACGTAGAATATATCTGACATTAAAAAACTGTAATTCTGTTTTTTTTGAGTTAGTATACAGTATTATTGGGAGAACAATGATTAAAGCAATACAACCTATCTGCAGGAAAAGCTTTGAATTTGGCCACATTTGAATAGTAAACAATGCACCTACCAGTACTATACTACATGACACTGAAGCAAGTTTATGAAGGAAGTTTTCCATACCCCCGGCATATTCATCATTTATACTGGCAAATACAGTGAAGAAATAAAGTGTCGAAAGTGTCATAAGAGACACTATTAATATTATCCCCACAGGTAAATCAGTTGAAACTCTTATCATAAATGAAATGATAATGGCTAAGAAAAGTATTACCTCAAATTTTTCTAGTCTTGGAGCGATCCAATTTCCAATCTTGGTTAATTGTTCGTTTTGTGAAGCTTGTATCATTTGATTATAAGTTAGATGTAGATTCATTGTTCAATTTTGCCTGACGGCCCGGGGGTAGTATTGATAAAGGCTGCTGAGTCGACCAGCCCGATCGTTAAGTCCTGACATTTTATGTCGGAATAGCTCATCGCCTTCGGTGATCGAAGGAGGAGCCAGACTGGAGGGGCGGCGTCGGCCAGGCATGCGTGACAACTTGTCCCTCCTAAGGGGGCAAGCTTATTACCCCAATCGTCGGTTTTAGCGGTCTGCTACAAATTAATAATTAATCAGGCTTAAGTCTTTAGAAAAGAAGAATTTTTTATCATTTATTATCAGGTATCCAGCTAGAATTACAAGAAGTACAGTCTGGATAATTTTGCTGTCAGGATAAGTAGCAAATATCTCATTAAAATAAACAGCTTCAACCAGATTAGCCTGATAATAATCTTTAATTGTTGACAATGGAACATGCCAGATGGCCCAGCAGGCACCAAAAATCAACGATTTGTATCTCAGACAACCTGTGCCTGCTAAGGTTTGACGGTATAGTATGTGGCGGCTAAAGGAGATTTCCTGTCGGGATATGCAAAACTAAATATGTGCACAAAGCCTGGGTGGCTACTGAAGATAGCCATGACTTATACTCTTTGTAGATAGTATTACTTTTTTCTATGCTTACATTTTTTTTCATATAATACCATAAGTTCATAAGTTAATATTGTAAAAAATGAACCCAATCCACTAGCAATGATATCATACGGGTCATAAAATTCACTCGCTCCCCACATTGGTTTTATTTCTTCAGTCAGTAAGATTAAAAAAATAATTAAAGCACTTACGTAGACTATTAATCTGCCATGTTTGAATTTTCGTATTAATACTGCTGATACTGATAACAAACTAATAATATAGGCTGCAATAAAATTGGGGAAGCAACCCGTAAATAATTTTTGACATTCTGAATTTATCATCGCAGGTCTCAGGAATTCTTTATTTAGCGATATTAAGCCAAATAATGTTGCAAACAGAATTGCATTTACTGCAATTGCTTT
>CAYPHL010000003.1:0-37270 GCA_964410385.1 uncultured Rikenellaceae bacterium
CCCTCTCCTTTTCTCCTCATCCCCCCTCTTCTTTTCACCCCCTCTTCCTCCACAACTACGGGTGAACAAATCTACCGCGGTACTCTCTCCTGAGCAATTTCGAAGCCTCAGGATTTCCGATTATTTCTTTCTTCTCCTCGTCCCATTTTACTTCTGATCCGGTATAGTAGGATATCATTGCCAGCTGGACAGTTGCAGTTGATCTGAAGGCATCTTCGGGATTACAGGAAATAAGGCTTTTGTCCTTCTTTCTTACAGCATTAAGGAAATTCTCAACATGGTTTTCCTGCATTAATGGAGTGGGGATTGATATATCTTCCCTTCCGGCATCTTTCCCTGCCGGGAATATTATGACTTTTGAATCTTCGGCAAAGAGAGTTCCTTTTTCACCGTAGAAGAATATACCGTTATTAAATTCCCTTGTTACATCTCCATTCCCCCACAGCCGGTGCTGCCAGAGTACCGGCGCTTTTCTGAAAGCCATGTTTGCAGTTAGTGTATCGGGAGTAGTCATCTGATCCCTGAGCATAAAAAGTCCGCCGGATGTACTGAATTTCACCGGCATGCTTTCACTCATTATTTTTCTGATAATATCTATATGGTGAATTCCCCAGTCTGTCAGATGACCGTTACCATATTCCTTTTCGAGTCTCCATGATTTATGCCCTATGCTTGGCCGGTAATCGAGTTTCGGAGCCGGGCCGCACCATTCTTCCCAGTCGAGGGATGAGGGAGGGGGCTGGATCTTAGTATCCTGCGGAACCGGATTATAATGAATCTGAGCAACAATCTGGTGGATATCTCCTATCCTGCCGGTCTCAATCAGTTCTTTTGCTTTCATGAAAGCCTGGCTTTGCCTGCGCTGGAAGCCTATCTGTACAATGTTACCTGCTTTTTTCCAGGCATTCACCATAGCAATGCCTTCCATTACATCGTATGAAAGTGGTTTTTCGCAATATATATTCAGACCCTTTTCACAACCGGCAATGAACTGAAGAGCATGCCAGTGAGGGATCGTTCCGATGAACAGCCCCTCAAGACCTTTAAGATCCAGAAGATCCTGATAGTATTTAAATGTCATGGGACGTTTCCCCTGGAGCTTTTCTATCTGATCGGCACTGGTATTCAGATGTTCGCTGTCGACGTCGCAGATGCCAATTACCTCAACCCCTCCTGATTTGAGTGCAGCAGTGGTTATCACCATTCCATACCAGCCGGCGCCAATCAGTCCTATTTTTAGTTTCCGGCCATCCTGCATCTGAGGAATGTAATATGATGCTGCAATTCCGGCACTGCCGGCTGCAGTGACTTTGATAAAGTTTCGTCTTTTCATATAGGGATTAATTTATTTGGTTACTAAATTTATAATTGCACTAAGTTAGGATTTTTCATATTTTTTACCACTTTTTTTAATTTATCGGCGCAGCGGCTCAACGGCACAGTGGCGCAATGGCTCAGCGGCGTGGTAAAGTCTCAGTGGTGCAACGGCTCAACGGCTAAGTCCTCATCTCCCACTCACCTTATCCCCCACTCATACTTGTCCATATTCCCAATAATCTTATTTTTGCAAAGCTATGCAGGGAAAGAAACCAACTCTTCTTTTTGCGGATGCTCTTAAGCTGAAGCGCCCGAATGCGTTCCAGGTCATGCTGAAACCTGCCGGACCGTCATGTAACCTCAATTGCAGCTATTGCTATTACCTTGAGAAGAACAAGCTTTTTGGAAGCGCAGGTACAAGAATGTCAGAGGAGCTTCTTGAAGAATTCACAAAGCAGTTCATTGAAGCACATGAAGTTCCGGTTGTAATGTTTACCTGGCAGGGAGGTGAACCTACATTGATGGGACTCGACTTTTTTAGGAAGGCTGTTGCTTTTCAGAAGAAATATTCCGGAGGTAAACGGATAGACAATGCTTTTCAGACAAACGGCACTATGCTGAATGATGAATGGTGTATTTTCCTCAGGGAGAACAATATGCTGGTAGGAATATCCATTGACGGACCGGAGCAGAATCATGATCATTACAGGCGGACTAAATCAGGAGCATCAACATTCAAAAGGGTAATGAAGGGTATTGAATTGCTGCACAAGCATAAAGTCGAGTTTAATACCCTGAGCGTTGTAAATGACTATAATGTTTCAATGGCCATTGAAACCTACAGGTTCCTGAAGCAGATAGGAAGCGGATTCATGCAATTTCTTCCGGTAGTCGAAAGGATTTCTGAAAGCAGGGACGACGATGCGTTGAAACTTATTGCCCCCATTCATGGAGAAGCCGGGTTAGCACCATGGACAGTAGGTGCAAATGACTATGGAAAGTTCCTTATCACAATATTCAATGAATGGGTAAGAAATGATGTTGCCAGATATTATGTCCAGATATTTGACTCGACTCTGGCAAATTATGTCGGAGAGAACCCGGGAATATGTGTTTTCAACGAGACCTGTGGAGATGCACTGGCTATGGAGCATAACGGAGATATCTTTGCCTGTGATCATTTTGTATACCCGGAATATTTTCTAGGAAACATCTTTAAGGAAAGGCTGATTGACCTGGTCAAATCTCAGCAGCAGTTCGATTTCGGGATTGATAAGAGGAATAAGCTGCCGCGGTATTGTCTTCAGTGTGATGTAAGATATGCATGTCACGGGGAATGTCCTAAACACAGATTTTTGCAGACACCGGATGGCCAGCCGGGCCTGAATTATCTTTGTGAGGGATATAAATTGTTCTTTAAACATGTTGAGCCTTACATGGAATTCATGGCAAAGGAACTGAAGGCCAAACGGGCGCCTGCCAACGTTATGAACTGGATCAGGAACAAGGAGAACCAGGTTGTAAGACAGGTCAGGCCGGAAAGGAATGATCCCTGTCCCTGTGGAAGCGGGAAGAAATTCAAGAATTGTTGCGCAAACAAACCGCCATGGACAGGTCTGAACTGATCTTTCCGGGATGTATTAATCTTTACTAATCTAGATGATCCGGTTAGAAACCTGAGACAGGATTTCTTTATTTCCTGCCAGCAGGATTATTTTATCTCCTGGTTCAATTATTGTTTGTCCGTCAGGTATCAGGTATTTATTATCCCTTTTCAGTAAAGCGATCCTTGCATTCTGAGGAAAACCAAGGTCGATTATCTTTTTTCCGGCCGAGTGTGATTCCGGTGAAATAATTATTTCGGCCATTTCGGAATTAATAGATTCCGATAGCAGGATATCGGCCGGGGTTATTGACTTTACCCGTGCAGGTAATGAGACGTGAAGCCATTTCGCCACTTTTGGTATAGATGTTCCCTGGATAAGCACTGATGTAAGGGAGATGAAAAATACTATATTAAAGATCATATCGGCTTTTTCAATTCCAGCCATCAGGGGAAAAGTAGCAAACACAATCGGGACAGCGCCTCTCAGGCCTACCCAGGAGATGAATGCCTTGACCCTTGTTTTAAGTTTGAAAGGTGTCAGGCATAAAAAGACGCTTATGGGGCGTGCCACAAGGATCAGGAAGACGGAAATCAAAAGACCGATGCCGATAACAGGAACAATCCTTGTCGGGAATACGAGAAGTCCCAGGGTAACAAAAAGAATGATCTGCATCAGCCATGCAATTCCGTCAAAGACCATCATTATAGTTCTTTTATGCAGAAGGGTCTGGTTACCAAGATATAAAGCTGCCAGATAAACGGCAAGAAATCCGTTGCCTCCGATTGTTGTGGTTACAGAATAGGTGAGCAGCATAATAGCGATTAAGAGCACCGGATGAAGTCCTTCATAATCCAGCTTAATTGAATTATTAATGTGTTTTCCGGCAATACCGAATATAAATCCGAAGGTGCCTCCGATCAGTAGCTGTTTAAGGAAAAGAGGAAAAACAGAGATAAACGACTGATCACTGTTCTGTATAAGGCTGATAAAGACGATGGTGAGAATGTATGCCATCGGATCGTTGCTTCCGCTTTCAAATTCAAGAGTAGGACGGATATGTCCTTTCAATGCAAGGTTTTTTGATCTCAGAATTGAGAAAACAGCTGCTGCATCCGTTGATGAGACTATCGATCCCAGCAGGAGTGCTTCAAAGATGGTGAAATCGGTTACCCACCAGACAAACAAGCCCAGAAGTCCGGCCGTCAGCAACACTCCAAGAACAGACAGTGCAAGCGCCTGTCCGAAAACAGGTTTGACCGAAGCCCAGTCAGTCTCGAATCCTCCGGAAAACAGTATGAAGTTAAGTGCTACCACTCCGATGAACTGTGCTATACCGGGGTTGTCAAAGGGGATTCCTCCTATCCCTTCACTGCCGGCAAGCATACCAACGGCGAGGAAAAGTACCAGTGTGGGAATCCCAAGCCGGAATGATGTTTTCCCGGCCAGAATGCTTATGAAGAGCAGAACAGAGGCAACCAGTATTATCTTTTCAATAGTCAGTTCAGGCATCACTAAAAAGGTCTGAATTCAGTTTTTCGAGAGTATGAGAACCCAATCATTACCCGGTTCATATTCTCCGGGAGGATTAAAGGTTACTATACCTTTATTATATATATCTCCGGGAATAGAGTTACCGGTACGCGGGTCATACCAGGTCGAGTTATATTTTCCGTCAGGCAGTTTTTCAAGATTCAGAGAAAACTTCCGGCCGGTCCAGGTATAAGCAAACAAATAATCCTTTCCCCGTGTGATCGCAATATAATCATATTTTTCAGCCTGAGATTCAGCGAGCATGTCATTTGCCGGTATCCTTTCAAAGAATGGTCTTGAAAGCATCAGGTTCTTCAGATGCTTCATTTGCATACTTCCGGGTGCATTGAGAGCAATATTCCAATATTGTTTTGCACCATAGCCGGGATTAAGGTCAGTGGTTTGATAGAACTGCATGATTGAGCTATGCCCGTATGTAAATCCGCAGCATCCCGAAAAAACAGACCAGTAAGCATATCTCCTTACATCCATATCGGTCCAGTAAGGCTGAGTTGTATCATGAAGACCCTGGGGAATACCTTCGTATGAAGGCTCTCCGTCAAGTGTGGGCTTAACCGGCACCTTTGAGTAATCATCAGCAGCATATTTCCAGTTATCCTCACCATAGGCCAGTCCGGAAGTATCCTGGTCGTATCTCCTGTGACCCGACTGGAACATATTAAAGTCGAGCCAGAATTCATGATGGAACCAGGTTGAAGATTGTGTTCTTCCAAACGGGTGAAAAGTAATTAACTGGCCGGGACTGGTCTTTCTGATTGCCGATCCCAGGGCATTCCAGACAGCTGTCGAATCATCACCCCTTACATCACCACCGTTGAGCCAGATAACATTTTGTTTGTTTTTATATCTGCCGGCAATCCAGGTCCCGTATTCGGTTGCCTGTACAGATGTAACATGTCCGGCCCTGACATTGGATCCCCAAACCGGAACCAGCGCCATATATATGCCTTTGGATGCTGCCAGATCTATTACCCAGTCGACATGATCCCAGAAATCATACTGCAGCTGATCTTCAAATGAGTTCCCTTCTGTAATCAGCGGCTTATTGACCTGATGGTTCATAATTGCAGAGTCGCCATAGGCATTGACAGTATTTCTGACATTATGCAGAACCATAACCTGGATCACATTGAATCCCTGCAGATGTCTGTTCTCAAGGTAATGTTCTGTTTCTTCGCGGTTTAGCTTCATAAAGAGAAGCCATCCCGTATCTCCCAGCCAGAAAAAAGGATCATTATTTCCTGATTCAAGGAATCTTTGGTTTTCTGAAATCCTAAGCCGGTGAACAGTACTTTTCTTTATGTTCGTATTACACGAAATGAGCAGTAAAATGATCAGTGGCGGAAATGTAAAAATCTTTTTCAAGCGTCTATGTTTAATCTTTTAAATATACTATTTCCCTGCACATTTTCTGAAGAATTGCAGTGAGAAAAGAAAATACATGTATAAATATCATACATTTTACTGTATGAATATTAGACATATTCATTATCAGGAAATTATGTATATAATTGGTATATAATTATTTAAAATAATGGCATGTTTTTAGTATATAAATGTAAAAAAGTATAATGAGATGAAGAGAATCGCTCCTGTAATTGCATTGATATTTTTGTTTTGTCTGGATGAAGCGGGTGGTCAGGAGAAGGAATGGACTATTGAGGATTGCATCAATTATGCAATAACGAATAATCTGGATCTGAAACGGCAGATGCTTCAGACTGAAACAGCGGAAGTAAATTTTCTCAAATCGAAGATGGACATATTGCCTTCGTTGAATCTCGGTTCTGATGCAAATCTTGGTTTCGGAAGATCCATAGACCCGGTAACGAACCTGATAACCTTTAAGCAGAATATAAGTAATTCTTATGCTTTAAATTCAAATTTCCAGTTATTTACAGGATTTAATGCACTCAATACCATAGCTGCAAACAAGTTCATGCTTAAAGCCGGGCTTGAAGCGGAGAAAGTCGCCAGGAATACTCTTGTAGTAGAGCTGCTCGGTCAATATTACCAGGTGCTTTATGCAAGGGGCCTGGAGGAGGTGGCAAGACAGCAACTCGAACTTTCGGAAAGGCAGCAATTCAGGATAACGAAGATGGTTGAGACTGGAAAAGAAGCAATGTCGCGACAGATGGAGATGGAAAGCCAGGTCTCTGCCGACAGGTTAGATTATACAATTGCCAGAAATACTGCTAATCAGGCGATTACCACTCTCCGTCAGATGCTTCAGCTGGATCCCGGAACAGTATTCAGGATAGCTCTGCCCGATCCCGGGAATATATTGCTGACTGAAAATGATTTTAAAGCTGACAGTGTATACAGAATTGCGGCCCAGACTTTGCCTCGACTAAGAACTATCGAATATGAGCTAAAGGCTGCTGAAAAGCAAATATCTGCAGCAAGAGGGCTTGTTGCTCCAAGCCTGACAGTTGGAGGCTCTGTCTATACCGGCTATTATAAGGTACTCAGTGATGACAGCGGTGAACAGGCAGCATTTACAAGCCAGCTTAAAAACAATAACAGCCAGGCTATATATGTATCGCTTGATATACCCATATTTAATAATTACAGTAATGGAAGGAATATAAAGACGGCGAAGATAAGGAAGACTGATGCCGCACTCCGTCTTGAGCTTGAGAAAAACGCTTTGTATACTGAAATTGAGAACGCCTGTCTCAATTACAGCAGAGGCATGGATGAATATGTTGCCGCCCAGTCAAATTTCGAGTTCAATAAAAAATCATTCAATGTGGTTGAAAAGAAATTTGAATCCGGACTGGTTGATGTGACAGACTATTCTGCTGCAAAAACAACTTTGTCGAGAGCTGAAACCGAAGCGCTGCGTACAAAACTGCAGCTGAGGATCAGGGAAATAATTATACAGTTTTACATTACCGGAAATTATGAAAGTATATCGTTTATCTGACTTTATTCCAGGTTCAAGGTTCAAGGTTAGAAACCTGAAACCCTGAAACCCTGAAACCCTTAATAATAAACTAAAGAAACGGAAATAATCATTAAACAAATGGACACTCCAAAAGAAACAATGGACCGGATATTACCGAAAAAGAAAGGCCTTCAGAAGAAACACTATATATATATTGCCATTGGTCTTGCTATGATCGTTCTCACTTATATGGCTTTTTTTACCGACCGGACCTCTACATATAAAGTCGATAAGGATAAGCTCATTATTGAAACCGTTATCCGGGATCAGTTCAATGATTATATAACAGTGACAGGTACTGTTGAGCCGATAAGCACTATATTCCTTGATGCCCAGGAGGGCGGACGGGTTGAGGAGATACTCATTGAAGAAGGATCAATGGTAAAAAAAGGTGACATAATCCTTAAGCTCTCAAATCCTGACCTGCATCTTGCCATTCTGGACAGTGAGGCTCAACTTGCCGAGAAAGATAATTTCCTCAGGAATACCCAGATCGCCATGGAACAGGACAGGATCCAGATCAAGCGGGAATTGCTCAATCTCAAATATGATATAGAAAGAAAAGAACGGAATTTCAATCAAAACGAGATTCTTATAAAGGATAAACTTATTTCTACCGAAGAATATCTAAGGTCCAGGGAAGACCTTGATATGGCTATCCAGTCAAGAAATTTGTTTGTAGAGCGCGAAAGGCAGGATTCTCTTTTCCGGTCCGTTCAGGTGGAGATCCTTGAAAACAATCTGCAGAATATGCGCCGGAATCTCGACCTGGTCAGACAAAGGGTGGAAAACCTGAATGTAAGGGCTACGGTTGACGGTCAGCTTGGGCTTCTTGTTCCCGAAATCGGACAGTCTATACAAAGGGGTGCCAACATGGGGCAGATTAATGTTCTCACAAGTTTCAAAGTGACAGCTCAGATCGATGAACATTATATCGACAGGGTAAGAACACAGCTTACAGCAACACTCGACAGGCAGGGTAGTGAATTTGATCTTGTCGTCAAAAGGGTTTATCCCGAGGTGAGGAACGGAACCTTTGAGATCGACATGGTTTTTCAGGATACCGTGCCCGACAATATCAGAACAGGACAGACATATTATATAAGTCTTCAGCTGGGACAGCCCAAAGAATCGGTGCTTGTTCCCATTGGAGGGTTCTTCCAGGAAACAGGGGGTCAATGGATCTTTGTTCTTGACAGTGATGAGACCTTCGCTGTCAAAAGAGATATCTCTATAGGGCGCAAGAACCCTAAATATTATGAAGTGCTGGAAGGTCTTCAGCCGGGAGAAAAGGTAATAATTTCAGGTTATGAGACTTTCGGTAAAAATGAAAAGCTGGTATTTAAAAGATCCGGCAACAATTGACATTCAGATTTCCATTAACAATTAAAAATATCAGTCATGATCAAAACGAATGAATTAACCAAGATCTTCAGGACAGAGGAAGTTGAGACAACTGCGCTCAACAAAGTGAACATGCACGTAAAAGAAGGTGAATATGTTGCTGTTATGGGCCCATCGGGCTGCGGCAAATCTACACTTCTCAACATCCTGGGTTTGCTCGACAATCCGACATCAGGAAGTTATATTTTCAATGGTACAGAAGTTGCCAATCTGAAAGAGCGCGACAGGACCATTTTCAGGAAAGGCAATATCGGGTTTGTCTTTCAGAGTTTCAACCTTATAGATGAGCTGAACGTTTACGAAAATGTTGAGTTACCTCTTATCTATCTGAAAATGAAATCGGGAGAGAGAAAACAGAAAGTTGAAGAGGCCCTTACAAGGATGAAGATCACCCATCGTGCAAAACATTTTCCCCAGCAGCTATCAGGAGGCCAGCAGCAGAGAGTTGCGATAGCCCGTGCCGTTGTGGCAAATCCCAGGCTGATACTTGCTGATGAGCCGACAGGTAACCTTGATTCAAAGAACGGGATAGAAGTAATTAATTTGCTTACCGAGCTGAACAAGGAAGGAACAACCATTATAATGGTGACACATAACGACAGGGATGCAGGATATGCCCACAGGATCGTTAATCTTTTTGATGGTCAGATAGTCAGCTAGAAGGATCCGTTCCCGAACTTTTTCATCTTGTTGTAGAGTGTCTGCCGTGTAATTCCAAGCTTTGCAGCTACAACACTGATATTATTTGAATGTCTCCTGAGGCTGTCAAGAATATATTTCTTCTCCATCTCATCAAGGGTCAGCTCTTCACCGGGAAGATTCTTTTCTGAGTGTTTAAACTCAAAATCTGACGGGATAAGAACCGGGGAATCAGTCATGATGACGGCTTTCTCAATTGCGTGCTGGAGTTCCCTTACATTGCCGGGCCACATGTAATTGGAAAGCTTTGACATGGCACTGGGGTTGATCTTCATCGGCTTCTTCTCATATTTTTCACAATATAATCTCAGGAAGTAGTTTGCAAGGATAGGAATATCGTCAACACGGTCGCGCAGAGGGGGAACTTCTATAATAATCGTATTGATCCTGTAAAGAAGATCTTCGCGGAACCTGCCTTCGTTTACCATCTGTATCAGATCGCCGTTGGTTGCACAGATCAGCCTTATATCCACCGGAACTTCATTATTTGAACCTACCCTTACTATCTTTCTGTTCTGCAGAACCTTGAGAAGCCTCGACTGGGAATGAAGCGACAGATTACTTATCTCATCCAGAAAAAGTGTCCCTCCGTTTGCGAGCTCGAATTTACCTTTCCGGTCTTCCCTGGCATCTGTAAAAGCACCTCTGACATGTCCGAATAATTCACTTTCAAACAAGGTCTCCGGTACTGATCCCATGTCGACGCTTATCATCAGCTCCCCTGTCCTCTCCGACAGGTTATGGATTTCCCGGGCAATCAGTTCTTTCCCGGTCCCGTTTTCCCCTGTTATCAGGACATTTGCTTCGGTGGCAGCTATTTTCTGAACAATGTTCATGACCCTGATCATTGTGGGTGAGATGCCCTGTACAAGTTTTGGAACTAATTTACCCATGTTATAACAATACTGAAACCAAAAATACATATTTATGTCTCATAATTAGACACAATCTGAGAAAAATCTGATGTGTGTGAGTTCTCTGAAAAGTGTATCCAAATTCATTCTGTTCTCAGATTTCCCGAAGGATTCTGTGAAGCGGTACGCTGCACTATAATGATGATAGTAATCATTGTCATTAAAAGTGCTATAATGAATGGAAGAACGAAATTCCAGACATTTATTACGACCTTTAATTCAAATGAATTAAGCCAACCAGTTATCCAGTAATAGCTTAGAGGAACAGCGAATATAAATGCGACAAAAGCGAAAATCATAAAATCTTTGGAGAAGAGCATTATAATATTAAAGGAATCTGATCCAAGAACCTTTCTTATACTAATCTCTCTGGATCTTTGTACAAGCATGTATGCAGTCAACCCAAAAATACCGAGACAAGTTATGATTAATGAAAGGATGGAAAAAACTGCCAGGATTTTCGCCAGCAGCATTTCATCCCTGTATTGCTGATCATAATAATCTTTAAGGAAGAAATGATCGAAAGGATTGTCAGGGAAGAACCTGTTGTATTCATTCTCAACAAGTTTCAGGACATAATCTTCATTTCCGGCTACGTATTTCATAATAAAGAAACCCCTTATGTCCCTTCCATGAGGCATAAATCTGAAAATATGAGGTTCAAATGCTTCTTTAGGGGATTGCTGGCAATAGTTCTTTACAACTCCTACTATTGTGTATATCTTATCCCAGTAATTTACCTGTTTATTTACTGCTTCATCAGGTGAACTGAACTCCATCCACCTTGTAGCTTTTTCATTGAGAATAAGGGACGATGAATCTGTGGAATAGCTCTTGTCGAAATTTCTTCCTGCAATTATTTCAGCCCCTAACAGGTCCAGGTAATCGTAATCAGTTCCAATGATCTGATAATTCCTGCTCTGATCAGAACCAACCCTGAATATCCCTCCGGCATCCCAAAGAATCTGACGTCCGGGCACTTCAGTTCCCACACTGAATTTTGTGATATGTTTGTTTTTGAGCAATTCCTCTTTAAATGTCACAAGCTTAGTCCCGAAAGAATTATCTCTTACCCTGGGTGCTCTCACAACCAGTATGTCTTCTATTGTTATTCCTTTATCCTGATTCCGGATAAAATTATTCTGTCTGCAGATAACCATAGTGCAGGTTATGAGTGTGACTGACATGAGCAATTGAAAAGTTAATAAAGCTTTCCGTACCAGAATACCTTTTTCTGAGTGAGTATATTTTCCTCTTATAACTTCGGAAACTTTAAGTGAGGTTATCACATAGACAGGATACATTCCTGAAAGAATTACACCGGAAATTAGAAGAATTATAAAGGTTATCCAGAACCAACCCTCTTTAATGAAAATGAATTCCTGGGAAATTCCTGTAAGATTATGGAAAAGAGGCTCTAAAAGGAGCAATAAACCCAATGAAACAGCAGCAGATGTGACATTTATTATAAATGTTTCTATAAAGAAATGAAGTACAAGCTGTTTGCCTGATGCTCCGGCAATCTTGCTCAATCCGACCTGGGCGGCTCTCGTAAGTGCCCTCGCAGTTGTAATATTGATATAATTTGCCCAGGCTATGATCATAATAATAAAGGCGATAATATTCAGAAAGACGACTGTGTTATTATTCCCGTTAACTTCCATTTCCTGCATATAATTTGATTTCAGGTGAATATCACTGAGAGGTTGTACTTTAAGATCACATGTCAATTTGTATGTTCTAAGAACCTCTCCGAAATCACTTTCAACCAGGTCTTTAAGCTTCTGCTCAAATAATTCAGGTGATGCAGGTGGTTTCATGAGAAAGTAAGTAAAAAAACCGGTATCTCCCCATGAACTTTCAATATCCGGACCGTAATGGGTCAGCAGGTTTGGCCAGGATAACAGTATATCGAATTTAAGATGGGAATTATCAGGAATATCCCGGAATATTCCTGTAATGACAAAGTTCATTTCCTTATCGATACTGATTGTTTGCCCCATGGCATCATTTTCACCGAAGTATTTCCGGGCATAAGATTCAGAAATAAAAGCGCAGTTCGCAGAGGAAATACCTGTTGCGGGATTTCCCGCAATGAATTTTACATCAAAAATCTCAAATAATTGAGGTTCTGCAAAATACATCCTTTCCTCATAAAACTTTTTAACTCCAAAGATTACTGTTGCACGGTATCTGAATATCCTTGCAATTTTTTCAGCTTCAGGATAGAGTTCCCTGATTCTGATAGCAGCGGGGGGACAGCATGAAGCAAATTTCACTGACTCACCCTCAGCGCTGGAACGCTCATAACGCAGCCTGTAAATATTTTCATAGTTTTTATTGAAAGTATCATAACTTCTTTCATACCTGATATATAGCATAATAAAAAGAAAAGCTGTCATTCCGGCAGATAAACCTGCGATGCTGATCAATGAAAATAATCTGTTAATTAAGATGTTTCTCAGGGCAATTTTAAAGGGGTATGGTATCATAGTCCGAAATCTGCTATCCTGCTGTCGGATTTATTGCGTAAAGTACCGTTTTGATGAATAAAAATATGAAAAAAGAATTTGTGAAACGGATACATGCATCATTTTATGAATAATTACGTCATTAGTAAAAGCTTGCTAGATTCAGCTCTTGATAAAAAAAATTAGCCATGACTGTTAAATTAAATCCCAACGAGGTTGTACTTAAAGCCGGAGATACCAACCAGGTTATTGATAATAAAACGATTGAAGGCAAACTTATAGTAACAAACCAAAGGATCTGTTTCAGGACACTGAAAGAGGAACTTGACAAATTCAATCTGGAAATCCTTTTCGATAATATTCTTGAGGTTATCTTTTATAAAAACGGATTATTTGCTCCAAAAGGAATAAATGTTGTCACCAGGGATGGAAGGAGTCACAGTTTTCCTCTTAAGAACCGTGATGAGATAGGGCAACTGATAAACAGGATGTATTAATATCTCCTTAATAAAGAGGTAATGAAGCAGTTGCCAGGACTGTTATTCATATCTCAATGATTCAGCCGGATTCTTCATGGCTGCTCTTATGATCCTGACGCTTAAAGTAAGTACCGTCGCCACGACCAGTATCATCACAGCGGATATTAAAATACCGGCACTGATATTTACGAAGTAATCCCAGATACTGTCCATAAACATAAGTGACATATAATAGCCTGTTGCGCATCCCGCAACTGAAGCTATAATAAGTACAACGATGAATTTTCTGCTGATAAGATACATTATCACGGGTATTGAAGCGCCCTGGATTTTCCTTATCCCTACTTCCTTTGTTCTGCGGATTATATCAAGTGAGATCATATTGAACATTCCAATCAGTGATAATATAGATGCGACTATAGCGAGGAACATATTCACTTTAAGAATGCTTCCATTAATATTCTTTTCCTCCTGAAGCAGGTCTTCCTGAGTCCTTCCTTCAAAAATGAGATTGGTTGAGAGGTTTTTCCATTTTCTGCTCAGGGATTCAAGGACAGCAGGGACATCATTTTTATTTGTTCTTACCGCCAGATAATTATATTGATCCGGTCTTGCTAATCTGAGCATTGTCGGCTCAATCTCCTCCCATACTCCTGAATTGAAGAAATCATCGACCATACCTATGACGTTCAGGGATACCGTGTCATAAAGGGTAATCCTTTTTCCGACAGGATCTGTCCATCCGAAATCACCGGCCATTTTCTGATTAATAATAATTGAATTATTAGTTCTGTCGGCTGATTCCCTTTCTTTCTCAAATAATCTGCCTGCTTTCAGTCTCAGTCCCATCGTCCGGGCATACTCCGGACCAATATCCAGGACGTCGACTTCGACCTGTTTCTGATTTTCCTTCACGGGTCTCCGGTAATATCCCCACCCGATTTGATTGCCGGTGCCGTCTGCAGCCAGTACTTTGGGGTCGGAAAGCACATCATTTTTATAATTTTCAAACAGTTCCGGAGTCAGTGGAACCATTAAAGTCCTGTCTCTGTCATAACCAAGGTCGAGCTTCCTCTGGTATTCAGCATTTTCCGAGAAAGTAATTCCCAGGATCAGGGCTGTGACCGAAATGGTGAATTGAAAAGTAAGAAGGATAACTGATAATATACCTGACGATTTGAACGGTGCAGAACCTTTCAGTATCATTACCGGGCTGAAAGAGCTTACATATATTGCAGGATAAACACCCGCCATGAATCCTGTAATGACAAGAAGCAGAAACAGGAAAATCCAGAACGACATATATCTGGCAAAAGTAAGTTTTATTGACATATATGCCCAGAGGCTGCTGTAAGCCGGAACAAGGAATGATGCCAGGGCAATTCCGACGAACATCGCAATTATGCAGATGATCAATGTTTCGAACATAAACTGTGTCACCAGCTGACCTCTTACTCCGCCGAAGGTCTTCCTCAATCCTATTTCTTTTGTTCTTCTGCTGAATATTGCTATTGATGTATTTGCAAAATTGAAGCAGGCTATAAGAAGAATAAAGATTGCCATTATCGGCGGGGCAATCAGGGCAGCAGGGTGTAAGCCGGGAAAAAGGCCGGAGGAACTCACATTACGGGTGTTTTCTCCCACATCGTCAAGGGGGATAAGCGAAAACCTGTTAATTCTGAAGTCTTCACGGGCCCTGTTCTGAACAGGAAGGTAGTTTCTGAGATTTGCATTAACCGAAGGCAGCACTGATTTTTCAGCCTGAATAAAAATTGCAGTTGTAAAGGTTTTCCAGTCAGAATCACTTGTTTCCCACATCTGGAGGTAATTACTATAATTTGTGAGGATATCAATTCTGAAGCTTGAATTTTCAGGAAAGTCCTCAAAAGTTCCCGATACGGTAAATGTGAGTTCTTTGTTCCTGTCATTAATAATTGTAACTGCTTTACCGGCCGGGTAATCATTCCCAAACAGGATCTTTGCCATTGATCTGCTCAGAAGTACATTCCCGGTTCCGGTAAGTGAGCCTGATTCACCATTGATCATGGGGACTGTAAAGATCTCTGTAAATTCAGGATCAGCATATATAACCATTGCAGGAAATATATTGTCGCCGATCTTTACGGTAGATCTTGTTCTCTGCAATCTCGCCGATCTCAGAACACCGGGAATATCATTTTTTATCTGTAACCCGAGAGTTGATGGTACAGCTCCGTATTCCTGCTCCCGTCCTTCCATGTCCCTGAAGCAGGTTATCCTGTAAATCTCGTTAAAATTCTTATTGGTTCTGTCAAACTCATAGTTGAACATATGGTTAAAGAAAGCAACAATGCAGACTGACAGAGCTATTCCCAGTCCGAGGATATTGATGAGGGTAAAAACCATATTTTTCCAAAGGTTCCTGAGGGTTACAAGGACATAATTTCTGAACATAGATCAAAAACTATTCATATTTAAGTGATTGGGCCGGATTGACCCTGGCGGCTTTAATAATCCTGAAACTTATAGTTGAAAGTGCTATTATCAGCGCAATTCCAAGCCCGGCAATGAAAGTAAAAACTCCCGGATTGATTCTGAAATAGAAATTTTCAAGCCATCTGCTTGCAACAATATAAATCAGCGGCCAGGCAATAATTGCAGATACAGATACAAGTACAATTATCTCCCTTGAAATCACAAAGTATATTCCCGGGACTGATGATCCCATGGCCTTCCTTACTCCTATTTCTTTTGTACGCTGTTCGACTGTGAAGGATGTCAGGCCAAACAATCCCAGTCCTGCAATAATTATTGCCAGTATTGAAAATATTACTGCCATCTGGGCATTTTGTTTTTCCTGCAGATACATCTGTTCAAAATCTTCATCCACAAAGTAATATTGTATGGGGTCATTGGATGTGAATTGTTTCCAGGTGTTTTCTATTTCAGTAATAGTTTGCAGATTATATTGAGCTGTAAGTTTAACTGTTACATATCCCCACAGGTTATCATCGCCTTTGAACTGGAAGACATAGGGCTGAATGGGATTGCGAAGGGATTCGAAATTAAAGTTCTTCACAATGCCGATTACCTGCATGATTTTGAAGTTCCCGGAGTCCCGGGGCTGAAGGAACCTGGCGTTGTCAATATCTGTAATATTGAAATTTTTTGCTGCAGCTTCATTGATTATGCATGCATCTTTGTCGGTACTGAATGATCTGTCAAAATTCCTTCCTTCTGTCAGCGATATGCCATAAGTATCGATGTAATCATAGTCTATCCAGTTTGTTGTCATCAGGAAGGATTCATCCCTCCTGCCCTCCATACCATAACCGTTATTATTGTTATTTCTTCCGGGTACAGCAGTGGAACTGGCAATAGTGGCAACTCCGGGGATCTTCTTTACTGCTTCCTTAAAAGCTTCAACCCTCGATTCAAGAGCACCGCCTCTGTTTATTACCATCATGTTCTCATTATTGAATCCGACATCCTTATTGAGCATAAATGAGATCTGCCTGTACATTATAAGGGTTCCGGTTATCAGGATTATTGAGATGGCGAACTGGAACACTACAAGGATCCTTCTTATAGTCCCGTTCTGCATAGTGCCGCGGACACTTCCCTTAAGAACCTCGTAGGGGTTGAATGAAGACAGGAAGAGTGCGGGATAACTTCCCGAAAGGAAACCTACAAGCAATGTAAATACAAGCAATACGGGGATCGTATACCATCTTGCCAGGAGTCCGAGTTTAAGATCCACCCCAAGAAGGTTGTTGAAATACGGGAGGGAAAGTTTTATTATTATAAGTGCAATTATCAGAGAGATAAGCGAGAGGATGAATGATTCCGAAAGAAACTGTGTAATAAGCATTCCCCGCGTTGAACCGGCTACTTTTTTAATACCGACCTCTTTACCTCTTCTTGAAGCCTGGGCAGTTGCAAGGTTCATGAAATTGATGGCTGCAATCAATACTATTAAAATCGAAATAACTCCAAATATCCTCAGGTATTTTGGATCGCTTGCCTCTTTGAATTGCTGCTGAACATCAGGATCAAGGTGAATGTCCATAAGATTCTGAAGGAAGAACGAGTATTTATTACCCTGGGCCAGGAAATCTTCAATTGATATGCCCATGAACCGCTGGACTTCAGGCCCTACATATTTCTCAAGAAGTGCCGGGATCTTATCTTCAACAGTTTTATAGCTGGTATTAGGTTTAAAAAGAAGATATGTGGAGAAACTGTTGCTCAGCCAGATCGGATCCTGCGACCTGGGATTTGTCATGAATGACAGCAGGATATTCGCTTCAAAATGTGAGTTTCCGGGGATATCCGACATAATGCCTGAAATAAAATATCTGGCTGTATCGCTTCCGACTTTAATAGCTTTATCAATTGGGTCTTCATTTCCGAAAATCCTTTTTGCTGTCGACTCGGAAACCACTGCTCTTCGTGGCTGGTTCAGGACGTTTTTCGCATCTCCTTTAATAAGGGGAATAGAGAAGAAGTTGAAGAATGTGGAATCAGCTTCGACCACATGATCCTCAGTGAAAGTCTGGTCCTTGTATTCCACAATTGTCGGCCCCCATCCGTTCATCCTCAGATAATCTTCAACTTCAGGATACTCTCTGAGCATTGTCGGCCCGATGGCTGCACAGGTATAGGCTCCTATAATCTCCTGTCCGCCTATCTTGCCATTGAGGACAAGACGGTAAATCCTGTCTTTCTTTACATTATATCGGTCATAACCTGCTTCATTTAAAACGAATAAAGCGATCAGCAGACTGCAGGCGATGCCAACAGACAGTCCGAAAATATTAATTAATATGTAGGATCGTTGTCTTTTGAACGACCTTAAGCTGTGTTTGAGCATATTGGCAAGCATATTTTGATTTATTAATGTCTTATAGTCTTTCAGTCTTTTTATCTGGTGCCCTTGAACCTTTGCGCCGTTGAGCCTCTGAGCCGCTGAGCCTTTTATTCTATTTTTAACGCTTCTGCAGGATTAATCCTTGATGCAAGGAATGCCTGAAAACTGACTGTTATTAATGCAATGATCAGTGCACATAAAGCAATTAATAAGAACACGATGATCTGTAAATCTATCCTGCTGGCAAATTGCTTCAGGAGATTTCCGACAATTATCCAACCAGCTGGAATTGCAATTAAAAGGGAGATCCCAACAAGTATCAGAAACTCTTTAATCATTAAATACTGGATTGTCACAGTCCCAGCACCCATTACTTTTCTTATCCCGATCTCGTTGGTTCTTCTTTCCGCAGAATATGCAGACAGTCCGTAAAGTCCCAGGCAGGCGATAATTACAGCAAGTATTGTGAAGTATTTTAACAATCTGGTGAGGCGGATCTGTCCTCTGAAAATATTATTATAGTCCTCATCTATAAAGAAATAATCAAAAGGGTATTCGGGAATTATTCTTCCCCATACACTTTCAACTGTTTTAAGTGCAGCCGGTATATTATCTGGCGAAAGCCTGATAAGTATAAAATTAAGATAGTTGGGATCGGTAAGTGCAAATGCAATAGGTTCTATAGGTTGATCCGCGCCTTTGAAATGAAAATTCTTTAATACTCCTATTATTCGGCCATTCAGTCCCATAAATCTGAAATTCATGCCCACCGGATCATCCACTCCGATTATCTTTGCCACTTCTTCATTAACCAGAAAATTACCGGTGGTATCTTTTGCCATATCGGCTGAATATTCCCTCGAAAATCCTCTTCCTGATCTGAGCTCCATTTTCATTGTTTCGAGGTAATCGTAATCAACAGCATTTGTCCCGATAAGAACACGTTTTTCAGGATCTTTGCCTTCCCAGCTTGCTCCACCGGAATTACTACCGATCCTTACCGGATTACTTCTTGCTGCTGTAATTCCCTCAATGAGAGTTTCTTTCTGAAGTTCACTCTTGAGCGGATAATATTTTGGCCGCATATCGTTGATCATCGGGATGCAGATAAGGTTTTCCTTCTCGAATCCAAGGTCTTTATTCTGCAAATGCTTCAGCTGCATATACATAAAAACAGATGCAATTGCTATTAAGATTGAAAGGGTAAACTGAACAACAACAAGAATCTGTCTTAGTCTCCCATGTCCTCTTCCTCCCGAAACCGGTTCTCCTTTTAATATTACAACCGGATTGAATGAAGAGAGCCAGATTGCGGGATAAATACCTGAAATAATTCCGGCAATAAATCCGATCCCGATCACGCTTATAATAAACCTGGCGCTAAGCAGGTCTTTAAGAATGAAGTTCTTTCCTGAGATATTATTAAATAAAGGAAGGGCCAGTCCAACCAGTAAAATTGCCATTATCAGAGCTATTACAACAAGAAAAGCAGATTCAAGCATAAACTGGATGATCATAGTTTGCTGGTCTGCACCTGAGACCTTTTTTATGCCGATCTCTTTGGTTCTTCCGGATGCTTTGGCTGTAGAAAGGTTGATAAAATTGATGCAGGCAATAAGAAGAACAAAAACTGCAATCAGTGTGAAGATAAAAACCACAATGACGGGACCATTACTTATTTCAAATCCGAACTGTGAATGCAGATGAATATCGGGAAGAGGGAAAAGAAGGTATTTCGTTGTTGTTTCAGGAAGAAATTCCAGGACGACATCAGTCAGTTTATTATTGATTGAATTAATATCCGAACCTTTTTCAAGCAGGACGAAGGTAAGGATTGAATTATTTCCCCACTGATTATCAGCTGCCCCGATCTGATAAAGAAAAGAATATGGGAAAATACCCTCAAAGTTGAACATCGAGTTCCGTGGCAGATCCTTAATTACTCCCGTCACCGTGAACTGAAGTTTATTTTCAATGGTAAGTGTTCTGCCTATAGGATTGTCATTTCCGAAATACTTCTTTGCAAGTTTCTCGGTCAGAACCATTGACTGGGGGTGGCGGAGTGCAGTTTCCGGATCACCGGAAATGAATGGCAGAGTAAATATTTTAAAAATTCCGGAGTCGGCAGCAACTATTGAAGGTTCGAAAAACACTTTTTCTTCCTGCCTGAAGAGGAGCCGTGGCATTCTGTTAATTCGCGTCTGAAAACGGATCTCAGGGATCTTTTCTTTCCAGACAGGCCCGCTTGGCTGTGGTGTCACGGTCACGTGATATCTCTCACCCGAATAGAACTGATCCTCCTCTATCCTGAAAATGTTTTCATAATTCGTGTTAAATTTGTCATAACTCAACTCATCCTGAACCCAGAGCAGGATAAGTAACGAAGCTGCGAGCCCTATTGCCAGACCAAAAATGTTAATAAAAGCAAAGCTCTTGTTCTTCAATAAATTCCTGAAGGCAATCCTGAAAAAATTCTTAATCATGAACCGGTTTGTAAGTTTTCATAAGGACGAATAATTCTTTTCATTGTTGCATTTCTGAAAATAATTCGTCTTTATAATGCACAGAAATCAGGAACAATCCGAAAAACATAAGCATTGTATTGTTAATATAACGTTAATGTTTATAAAGTATATAGATTAACTATTGAAATAGTCATAAATTTAGCCTTATATCCTCCTAACCAGAAGAACATGATAAAAAATCTGCTTAAAACTGCCTTAAGACACATCCGCAAACATATCGGGTATAGTCTTTTAAATATCCTTGGACTCACATTGGGTATCCTTAGTGCTCTTTTGCTAATTATTTATGTATCAGATGAATTAAGTTACGACAGGTACCATACCAATGCTGACAGGATTTACAGGGTTTCGTCGAAAATCACGGAACCCGATGACCAGTTTACATGGACTGTTGCGCAGATCCCCATGGGGCCCCAGGTTGTTCAGGACTATCCCGAAGTGCAGTCTTTCGTGAGGTTCATACCTATGAACAGGGGGCTTTATAAATTTGAGGATAAAGAGTATATCGAAGAGGACTTTTACTATGTCGATTCAACACTGTTTGACATTTTTACATATAAAATTATCAAAGGTGAAGTGAGGTCAGCTGTAAAAGATCCCGGCAAGATCGTTCTTACGGAGACTGCAGCAGGCAGATATTTCGGTGAAAATGATCCGGTTGGCAAAACTCTTACTTCCGGCACATCAACCTTTGAAGTTACAGGTGTCATAGAAGATGTGCCTTTCAATTCCCATTTCAGATTTGAAGGGATAACGGCCAGGAATAATCTGCCAAAGCAAATTGGCTCATGGGGAAATTTCGGAGTTTTTACATATCTCCTTCTGCCCCGCGATTTTGATGTTAAAGCATTTGAAACCAAGATTCAGGGAATGTATGATGCCCATATGAAAACTATATTCGAGCCTGTACATATAACAGTTGAATTTATCCTTGAACCTATCACCAGAATACATCTGTATTCCACAAATGCCGGTGAGCCGGAACCGACAGGCAGCATAACATATGTATATATTTTTGGTATTGTTGCATTGTTTCTGATCCTCATTGCAGCCATGAACTATATGAACCTTGCCACAGCAAGATCTGCAGGCAGGGCACGTGAGGTGGGACTGCGAAAGGTTGTCGGATCACGCAGGGGGATACTGATTGCCCAGTTCCTTTCCGAATCTGTTGTTCTTACAATAATTTCTCTGGTTATCGCCATCATTTTGTTCATTATTATTTTACCGAAGTTCAACCTTATCGCCGGTAAATCTTTCACTCCGGGAATTCTTTACAGCCCTGTCGTAATCCTGGCAGTCATCGGAATTATTCTGATTGTCGGATTTATCGGGGGAAGTTACCCCGCCTTTTTCCTTTCGAAATTCAGTCCCACAACAGTATTAAAGGGGGAAATAACCCAGGGTACGGCCGGCAGCCTTTTCCGGAAGATACTTGTTGTAATTCAGTTTGCGATATCAGTTTTGATGATAATTTGTACCATGGTAGTTTTCAGGCAGCTGAATTATCTAAAAACCATGGACCAGGGATTTGATACTGACAATGTGATTTCTCTGGAACTAAACCAGAATATGATCAGGAAATATCCGGTACTTAAACAAATGCTTCTTGAGAATGAAGACATCAGTTTTGTCACATCTACAAATACCCCGATGGGTGTAGGATCCGGCAAGCTGCTGTTTGGTGTGGAAACCGATCAGGGTATGGTTCAGAAGGGAATCAACTTCACAGTTGTTGACCATGATTTTGTTGAAACTCTTAAAATTAAGATTGTCAAGGGACGAGATTTCCAGAAAGATATGCCATCGGACACTCTCACGGCAGTTGTTGTGAACGAGACCTTTGTCAACAGGATGGGTTGGAGTGATGCGATTGACAAGAAGATTGACCTGGGTGATGGCAGCCAGCTCCGTGCAAGAGTTGTGGGAGTAATGGCTGATTATCACCAGACGGGAATGTACAATGAAATTGAATCTCTTCTTCTTGCCTACCGTGAAAGAAATAATATTATTTACATCAGGCTTAGCGAAAAGAACGTTGAAAAGACGATTGCTTTTATTGAGACTAAATGGAAGGAGGTTTTTCCCGATCAGCCTTTTTCATATACCTTTCTTAAAGAAAGTCTGAATGAGCAGTTTGAGGCTGATGAAAAGCGTGGCTTTATATTTACACTTTTCACAATTCTTGCAATTCTTATTGCTTGTCTGGGATTATTCGGACTTGCCTCATATATGGTAGAACAGAGGACCAGGGAAATAGGGATCAGAAAGGTTTTCGGGGCAAACGAAAGTATAATTGTCAGGCTGATCTCGAAAGATTTCCTGATATTGATAGCAATAGCAATTATAATTGCAGTTCCGCTTGCATATTATATAATGAGCAACTGGCTGGAAAATTATGTTTACAGGACCAATATCGGCGTTACCCTTATTTTACTGGCAGCTTTGCTTACCCTGGTCATTACATTTCTGACTATAGGATATAAAGCTTATCAGGCCTCTGTTATGAATCCGGCAAATTCTATTAAAACAGAGTAGAACTTTTAAAGAAACACTTGATGTCTACTCCTCCACAATCACCACACCCCAGGGATCGATCATAATCTTATCTCCTTTCTTTATTGCGGCATTTGAAAAGAGGTTGATCCCTTTTGAACTGTTATATACGACAGATGCATTTTGGCCGGAATAATTGAGGTAATACCGTATGGTCTTACCCTGGTCGTTTGTTCCGTACCTGGAGACTATCGGGTAAACGATACGATTCTCTTTACCTGTCAATCCGGTTTCAACAGCTTTACGGGTTATAATTGCAGACTGAATTTCATCAGATACCAGGCAACCCTCATAGGTAAGGCTTCCTTTGCCAAACCGGTTTTCAGTAATGGCGGGATATTTTCCAAAGAACGGATCGTCATAAAATGCAAGTGGTTTAGCTGTTTCAGGTACAATGAACTCAATCCAGGTTTTTACATTATTATTCGGACCTGCTTTAAACGGATCATCTTTAAGGGGGATTATTGAAGTGCTTGAAAATTCCTGATACCAGAATCCGCACGCCTCACGCAATGGGCCGGGTGCTCTTACATGCCGGACAACATTGTTTTCGTTGCAGAAGCCGCTTTTTACCGACATTACTACATGTCCGCCATTTTTTACAAAGTCCGAGATCTTTTCCAGCAATTCGTCACCGGCTACATAAAGAGGTGGGACGAGTAACAGCTCATATCCCGTGAAATCAGCATTTTCTGCAAGAACAAAATCAACTCCTAAGTTCTGTCTGAAAGCTGCCCTGTGCATCTGCCGGAGCACTTCCATATATGCATTTCCATCCTTTATGGGCATATAACTGAGTCCAAAATCGGATGCTCTGCTGTACAATATTGCAGCCTTGTTTTTTATCCTGAGATTAACCAGCTTTGGGCCTATTTTCTGTAATTCATGGGCAGTCTTGCTGAATTCATTATAAAACCTATTGGGCTCCAGATCATGACCGATCACACCTTTCCAGTATGTTTCCTGTCCGTAGTGTATAGAATGCCAGTGCCAGTATTCAACCATATTCGCACCACCAGCCAGATGTGAATAAACGAAGAGCCTTGCCTGGCCGTCAAACGGAGGGTATTGTCCTCTTGGGTCCCATCCTGTCGTCTGTGCATTAGTCTCAGTAATAAGATGATTGTTTTTTTTCACACTCCTGTAAAAGTCGTCAGCCCACATAACATCTTCTCCCCTTGCATTATTCTGACTTCCATGATATATGTTTAGTGATGGCATATCAAGCTTGCGTGAGGCAGCCAGCTGATCGAGAGTGGTAAGCGACGGCATAAAACAATGGGTGATGAATTGATCAGGTCTTTTGTATTCTGATACAATTTCAGCCTGCCAGGTGAGGTAGTCGGCAACAACTTTCTGACCGTACATATCCCATTCGAGCTTGTAAGAAGGATTTGTCATATTCTGTCTCGGAGGAAATTCATCCCAGTCATTGAGCGTCATCCCCCAGTAATTCAATCCCCAGAGTTTATTCAGGGTATCGGTTGTCTTGTATTTATTTTTAAGATAATCGACAAATCCTCTGAAATAATCATAATTGGCAGCGCCGTAAGTGCCTGTTTCGTTGTCGACCTGGAAACCGATGATTGCAGGGTGTTTCGCATAATGTTCCATCAGTTTTCTGATTATCCGTTCACTGTAAAACAGATAGGTCGGATTGGTAATATCGAAATTTTGCCTGATACCATAGCTGCTTTTGGTACCGTTAAGTCTTTCCACGAAAAGTTCAGGGTGTTTGAGAGCCATCCATGCAGGTATCGAATATGTCGGTGTTCCAAGAATCACTTTTATTCCAGCTTTATGCAAACGGTCAATGATCCTGTCCATCCATTCAAATTCAAATTTCCCTTCCTGTGGTTCAAAAAGGCTCCAGGTCGATTCCCCGACACGAACAACACTCAGTCCTGCTTCCTGCATCATCTGAACATCTTTTTCAAGCCTTTCATAAGGCATATATTCGTGGTAATAGGCAGCGCCATAGAGAATAGTCCTGAATTTGTCTGGCTGACTGTAAACCGCTGATATACAAGAGATAGTGATGATAAACAGAATGGTTCTTTTCATTATGTCATTATTTCTACTGGTTAATATGTTCCAAACCCCATCCGACGATAATCCTACTTAATCACAAAATTTCCTTTCAGTTCTTCGCTGTCTTTATAACCGTAGCGCACTGCTTTGGTGCGGATATTGTAATTTCCTGGTTTCAGGTGTAAAGGACCTGAATAGAGAAGCCATCGGGGATTTTCTTTTTCTTCGAAAGTATAAACTATTGAAGCACCATGTGTAGGGCAATAAAAGCCAAGCGTCATAGGTGATGAATAATTACCACCTGTGCGATGGTTTTTTGAATGCCGTTCTTCAGGTGCATTGATTATAAAATATGGCATATCCGTCACCGGTTGTTTCATTCCCGGCCACATCTGTTCGATCATTTCATTTTCATTCATGTGTCCCAGATCACCCGTCTCGAGGGTCCACTGGTTATGGCGTTTTCTAAGATCATCAAGTACCGGTTTAAGTTTCGGGTTATTTACGCGGTTATTTATCTGGAAAGGATCAGCCTTCACGTCATACAGCTCTTCAGGAGGACGTGAATATGACATCCATGCTTTCTGTGGTCCGGTGAGCTTATCTTCGGCATCGAGCCTGAGCATCTCCTGAAATATAGGCATACTGCTAAGGTATGGTACCCATATCGGAAATGGTTCATTCGGATAGTAATTCCTTATATAAAGATAGTCTCTTGTACGTACTGATCTTATCATATCATAAGATTCATCAACCCTGTCGCGAGCTGCAAAGACTGCATCACGCGGTTCTCCTTGCTGTGCGCCGAGGAAAGGAATTCCCTGCATATGTGCCGGAACAGGAATTCCTGCAAGGGAAAGCACTGTTGGTCCGAAATCTATTGAGCTGATCAGCCTGTCGTCCACTTTCCCGGCATTTGACTTGTCGGGCCATTTAATTATAAGAGGTATATTCAGACCGGAATCGTAAAGCCATCTCTTGGCTCTTGGCAGTCCGTCACCATGATCGCCCCAGAAGAAGATTATTGTATTATTCAGTTCCCCTTCTCTTTCAAGTTCGGTCAGCAAAGCTCCAACCACCGAATCGAGCCTGGCAATATTATCATACATTTTGGCGATATTCTTTCTGATGATCTCATTATCGGGGAAGTATGGCGGAACTTTTATTTTCTTCAGATCTGTTTTTACATTTGAGATATTCCAGTTCTGGCTTTCATGTGTTCCTGTCCAGTTAAATACCGCAAAGAATGGCTGGCTTTTATCCGGCCGGTTTTTATAGTGCGCTTTATTGTTACATTCGTCCCAGATGCTTGCAGGTACATTATTCCCGGCGAACTGGTAATCGGTTTTAGCATTATTTGTGCAATAATAGCCTGCGGTTCGCATATACTCGGTAAATGTTTTGACATAATGAGGAGGGACGGCCGTGAACTGTATTGGATTATCAGCAGAACGCCTGTATGATGTTGTCCTCATATGCATACAGCCTATTGAAGTCTGGTACATCCCTGTAATTATTCCGGCTCTGCACGGGGCGCTTATTGCAGCTGTTGTGAAAACATTTGTATACCGGATCCCCTGGGATGCCAGTTTATCGATATTTGGAGTCCGGGCGGCATCGTCGCCGTAGCAGCCCAGATGGGGACTCATGTCCTCAGTGGAGATCCAAAGAATGTTTGGCTGCTTCTGAGGCTTCTGGCCGGCAGCGTTGGCACATAACAGTGCAGCTGCACTCATTCCAATAAAATGTTTCAGGTTAATCATTTACACATTTTTTATTATTTTACGAATCCTGCTGGCCGACGGTTAGCCCCAGGTGCTTTTGTTATGTCATCTCCCAGATCCTGCCTTGCTTTTTCTGCAAGTTTTTCAAGTTCTTTAACTTTTTCAGGATAAACTTCAGCGACATCGTACCATTCACCCGGATCGCGTCTCAGGTCGTACAGCTGGACAGCTTCAATCTTTTCAGTTCCTGTGGCTCCGGGCCACCCTCCGTTACCTGGTTTATTTCCCCTGTATGTCCTTCCGCTGTGTGGTAATATCAGCTTCCAGTAATCTTTCTGTACAGCTTCAAGGCTGTTAACCTGGTAATAATAATAAAATTCCCTGCGGGGAGTTGAATTCTTGTCGCCCCTCATCAGAGACAGGATACTAATGCCGTCAATTAACTTATCGGGAAGAGGAGATCCGGTTATTTCAGCAAGGGTTGGGAGGATATCCATTGCACAGGCAAGTTTGTTACATATCTCTCCCTCAGGGATAACTCCGGGCCACCTCATAATACATGGAACACGCTGGCCTCCCTCCCAGCTTGTACCCTTTCCTTCGCGAAGACCGCTTGTAGTGCCCGCATGATCCCCGAAATTAAGCCAGGGGCCGTTGTCACTCGTAAAGATCACCAGGGTATTATCCTCGATATTGTTCTTTCTGAGAGCTTTTAATATCTCTCCGACCGACCAGTCAACTTCCATCATAACATCACCATACATACCCTGCCTGCTCCTGCCGCGGAATTTCTCCGAGACGCCAAGCGGTATATGAACCATAGAATGCGGCATATAGAGAAAGAATGGCCTGTTCCTGTTCTCTTCTATAAATGCAACAGCCTTCTCAGTGTAGGTCGTTGTAAGTTTATCCTGGTCGGAAAGTGTTTTTACTTCGGCGACTTTTTCATTCCCTTCTATAAGCGGCAGTACAGGGTATTTCATCAGCCTGTGGGTAGTGTCCTTAAGGTGAATCGGTACGCCATCGAAATCGACAGGCCACATATCATTTGAATATGGGATGCCAAAGTAATAATCGAATCCATGTTGCAATGGCAGGAATTCCCGGTGATGTCCCAGGTGCCATTTACCTATTGCACAGGTCCTGTATCCCTTTGCTTTGAGCATTTCTGCTATTGTAGTCTCTTCGGGATTTATTCCGTTCTGTGCCCAGGGCATAAGAGCTCCGGAGAAACCAATCCTGTTCGGATAACAACCGGTCATAAGGCCCGCCCGTGAAGCGCTGCTGACTGCCTGGGGGCAATAATACCATGTAAATTGCATTCCCTGGTTTGCCAGTCTGTTCAGATTCGGTGTATCGTACTGGTTTGCCCCTGTTCTTCCGATATCGCCGTATCCCATATCATCCATCAGGATAAGGATAATATTGGGAGTGCTTGTTTTAAGAGCTGCAGATTGCTGTGCCGTTCCTTGAAGTGCAGTGAGTGAGGCAACACCAATACCAAGCATGGGTTTTAAGTCAATCATGATTAGTTTGTATTTTTTTTTGTTACACAGAGTTACACAGAGGTCACACAGAGTTCCACAGAGAGAAATTGATTATAACTCTGTGTCTCTCTGTGAATTCTCTGTGTATCTCTGTGTAATTCTCTTCAATTTCTATAATTACCTGTTTTAATCTTCTCCAGCAGATCCGTTAATTCATTATATTTCTGCATATTTTCCTTTGCGACATTATTTTTTTCTCCCAGATCGGTTTTAAGATTATATAACTGTGGAACAGTATCATTTCCGGTTTCAATATTTGTATTTACATTAAGTCTGGGTCCCGGTCCCGGTTCGATGATCTTCCAGTCACCCCTGATCAGGGAAAGTCTTCCGTTTGATGAATGTTCCACGAGCCATTCACGTCCTGTTAAGGATTTTCCGGTTAAGGTATTCAGTTCATCGAAGCTGTCGGGGCCGGCATCGGGGGGCATAGCCTGGCCTGTCAATGTTGCGAATGATGCCATCAGGTCGACCTGGCTGAACAGAGCGTCAGTGGTACCAGGTTTTATTTTCCCCGGCCATCTTACAATGAACGCAACACGTGTACCGCCGTCAAAAGCGCTGTACTTGCCGCCTCTCAGCGGACCGGCAGGTTTATGATCTCCAAGCTTTTCAAAAGCATAATCCATATAGCCATCGTCAACTACCGGGCCATTGTCGCTGGTGACGATTATCATTGTTTTATCAGAAAGGCCAAGGTCATTAACAGCTTTTACGATCTCTCCGACTGACCAGTCAAATTCAAGGATTGCATCACCTCTGGGGCCCATTGTGCTTTTTCCTGCAAATCTTGGATGAGGTAAACGAGGGACGTGGATGTCATGAGTTGCAAAATAAAGAAAGAAAGGACTGTTCCTGTTCTTTTTAATAAAGTCAACGGCTTTACCGGTTATTACGTCAGCTATATCTTCATCTATCCAGAGTGCGGATTTACCTCCGCTCATATACCCGATCCGGCTTACTCCGTTAACTATTGTCATATCATGGCCGTGACTCGGATGCATTTTAAGGAGTTCGGGGTGGTCTTTCCCGGTTGGTTCTGACATTATTGGTTCAGAAAAGCTGACCTTAATCGGATCGTTTGGATCAAGTCCCACCACCCTTCTGTTTTCGACATAAACACATGGAACCCGGTCGCCTGTGGCAGGAATCAGAAAATTATAATCGAAACCTATATCCATAGGTCCCGACGTTATTTCTCCGTTCCAGTCGGCGCCACCCGCAGGTCCGAGTCCCAGATGCCATTTTCCCACAACGCCTGTAACATATCCGGCATTTTTGAAAATCGAAGCAATAGTTATCCTTCCCGGTGTTATTATAGCCGGAGCATCGCCTGTGGCAATACCGGTACCTTTTCTGCGCCAGGCATATTCACCTGTGAGCATTGAATAGCGCGAAGGGGTGCTTGTCGCTGAAGTGCAATGGGCATTCGTAAACAGTAATCCCTCTCCCGCAAGCCGGTCAATATTGGGAGTTGCAATACTGGTTGCACCATAACAACTTATATCGCCATAGCCAAGATCATCGGCGTTGATGATAATTATATTTGGCCGTTCGGTGGTCGGGTTACAGCTGATACCAGCAGCAGCGAGAGATATCAATCCCATTGAATTCCGGACAAATCTGAAGTTACTTTTGAAGTTGTTCATTTTTCGTATGTGAATTTAAAATTCTCTGATGTCTGGTGAGCTTCTTTCATAATTTCTTCCATCTTTCTCACGATATCGGGATTTGATGAGGCTACATTTTTAGTTTCACCAATATCGGAGGACAGATCATAAAGTTCAGTCGCACTCTGTGGAGTTTTGTTTATATTGAGTTTAACAGCTTTCCAGTTACCCATTCTGACTGCCATCTTCCCGCCCTGTTCATGGAATTCCCAGAAGAGGTATTCATGTTCTTTTTGTTTTCCTTTTCCAAGAAGTGTCGGCAGGAAAGAGATTCCGTCTGAGTTTTCCGGATAGTCTGCACCTGTAATTTCGGCAAGGGTAGGCATTATGTCCCAGAATGCCGAGATATGGTCAGTGCGGGACCCTTCTTTTATTCTGTCCGGCCATTTGACAAGCATGGGAGTGCGTATGCCTCCCTCATACATATCTCGTTTATAACCTCTTAGTTCACCATTACTGTTAAAGTAGTCAGGATCTGCTCCGGCTTCAAGATGAGGTCCGTTATCAGATGCAAAGAAAACAATAGTATTATCTTCAATTTCAAGTTCGTCAATTTTTGCCAGGATCGCACCGACATTATCATCAAGTTGTTTTATCATGGCTGCAAAAGATGCATGGCCTTCAGGCTGGGAACCGTATGGTCCAAGCCTGAAATCAGGTCCGGAATCTGTTCCCTTAAAGGATTTTTCGGGCTCGAATTTACCTCTGAACATTTTCATATATTCCTCTTTTGCAAAGAGTTCGGCATGAGGGATCGTTGTCGGATAGAATAAAAAGAATGGTTTGTTGCTGTTCTTTTCAATGAACCTGATGGCTGCCTGATGAATAACGTCAGCACTGTAAGCTCCGGTTTTTCCGCTGTCATTTTCATGAAGTATGACTTTTTCATGATTGTTCCAAAGATGGCCGGGATAATAATTATGGGCAAGGCTCTGGCAGTTATAGCCGAAGAACTCATCTATACCCTGTTTATTCGGATCTCCTTCCGTATCAATATATCCCAGTCCCCATTTTCCGAAAGCACCTGTTGTATATCCTTTAGATTTGAGCAATTCTGCCATAGTATATGAGTCAGCCGGCAGAGGCCATTGTCCCTCCGGTTCCCATCCCCTGTTTCCTCTTATGGGAGTATGGCCTGTATGCTGACCGGTCATTAATGATGACCTTGAAGGTGCAGACACGGTACAACCGGTATAATGTTGTGTGAACATCATTCCATCCCGGGCAAGTCTGTCTATATTCGGGGTGGAGAATTTTTGCTGGCCGTAACAGCTCAGGTCGCCATAACCGAGATCATCAGCCAGAATAAAGATGATGTTGGGAAGTGGTTTTTCCTTCTGGGCGCAGGATACGGCAGCAAGGGAAACCAGAAGTGTCAGCGGGAGTTTCGGAGTCATGGATTTTGGAGTTTGGAGTTTGGAGTTTAAAGTTTGGAGTTAGGAGTTAAGGGTTAAGGGTGCGGATTTTTATGCTGAAAGCTTTCTGCGGGTTTTTGACAAGGATCTGATCAATATCATCATTATTCAATCCTGCCAGTTTCAATGCAGGAAGAAGATAATCAAATATATCAGTAAATCCGTTGAATGTACCTCCTCCGGGTTTGGCAGGATCGTACCAGCCTGAGTCATGAGAAATCAGTATCCTGTTAAGCAGGTTTTTCTTCTTCATCTCTGATATCCGGTCGGCATACCATTTTATACTGTTCGGAGTGCCCGGGTCCAGCTCCTTCCTTTCACGTATATTATCAAGAGATATCCAGGCACCTTCTTCAGCAGCCCTGATATTGCTTTCGATACTTCCCCTCTGGGCATGGACCCAGATAAAGGCTGAGGGATGGATGTTATATTCCTTAAGTATATTTATCTGTTCAATTGCAGGTTTTTCGGGTCCGGTATGAGATGCAATTGTCAGTCCTGTTTTAAGGTGAGCCAGTGCAGCTGCCTGAATGATTTTCCTGTGCTCAGATGAAAGAGAGTCTGACGGATCGACTGCAATTTTTATGAAACCGGGCTTAATACCTGTATTTTCGATTCCGCTTTCAAATTCACTGATCCATAAAGCTGCAACCTCTTCCGGTTTTGCCGGATAAAAGCTTTGAGGTACATACAGGTTATTCCTTGCCCCGTAATATCCTGTATTTGTAATAAAATTCAGTCCTGTTCGTTCTGACAACTCCTTTAGCAGTAATGGATCGCGGCCCAGATAAGCAGGAGTACACTCGATAAATGTACGGACGCCTTTCTTCTTTATATCATCTATAAATGGCAAAGCTTTATCAATAACTTCTGTCCTGTTCCACCTGAAATATCCGGTACTGTCTGCTCCTATGAAATCAACCAGAATGTGTTCATGTTCAAGAGTTATACCAGTCTGTGCGGAGGGCACAGGTCCGTTTACAGTCATAATATAATCTCCCGGGTCCTTTTTGCAGGTTATTATTATTATCCCAAATACCAGAAAAAGTATCAGCCATAGGATGATCTTAAGGTCGTCAAATTCATCAATATCCATTCGTTCAGGATTTGAGGTGATTGTTTTATTCGTCAGCAATAAAATTAGGATAATTTATGAAAACAATCATCTAAAATGAAATTCAATATCTGTAAAAGTGAGAAGATCAATTATCAATCTAAGGAATGTTGCCCGAATACAACATTGTTAAAAATGTTTAAATTATCACTGAAAAACATGACACTCGGCACTAATAACGGCTAACATAAGCGGGATTTTTTATCTTGCATTTTTACAAAAAAAGCATTTTTTGGAGTATTTTTGTCAGCCGTGTCTGAGACCGCGGAGAGATTCCTGACTAAAGGGACCTCCGTTAATTTAAGTGAAATAAAAGGTTAATTATAAGTGTAATATGAAAAAGATTTTAATGATTATTCTGTCACTTGTGGTTGTGGGAGTAATCGGTTATGTTATATTCCTGATTGTATTTCAGGAAAACTCAAGTTCTTCTCCAGCAACAGGGGAAGCAGTGGATCTGTCAACCGTGGGTCAGTCTGTAAGTGAGTGGAGAGAAGAAAACAGGACAGGTATTTCTGCAGAAACAGGATTGCTGAAATCATGGCCGGCAGAAGGGCCTCGTCTCATATGGATGAATAATGAACTGCCCAAAGGTCACTCGTCTGTTACATTTGGTAATAATTCCATATACCTGACCGGAAATGATGATGAGAATGATATTCTTATATCGCTTGATGCATATGGCAAAATAAAATGGCAGACTCCATATGGAAGGATGTGGAAAGCTTCTCATCCCGAAAGCCGGTGTTCGCCCACAGTGGAAGGTGACAGAGTTTATGTTTCAAGCGGCTTTGGCGACCTGGCCTGTATTGATGGTATCACGGGAAAAATCCTGTGGTCTGTTAAAGCCAGCGAGATCAACAAGGGAACTTATGGTTCCTGGGGTATAGCTGAATCACTCATAATTGACGGGGAGAAAATATACTATACTTCGGGTGGCCCGGAGACTATGACCATAGCCTTAAACAAGGCTGACGGAGGGCTCATCTGGAGGACAGAGAGCCTTAATGTTCCGGCATCTTATTCTTCTCCGGTTCTAATAGATCAAAATGATTATAAGCTTCTGGTCAATGTTTCACCGATATATGTATACGGAGTAGATGTAACTGACGGCACTATTGTCTGGAAGATAAATCACCATCAGGCTCTTGGAAAAGAAGGTGAAGGAGATGATGGCCAGATACTTTGTGTAACTCCGGTATACAGGGATAATAAGATATATTTCACGGGTGGCTATAATCATGGCAGTCTTCTTGTTGAACTTGCTGATAATGGCAGGAAGGCTTCAGTAAAATGGACCAACATGGATCTTGATGTCCATCATGGTGGTGTGGTGCTGATCGACGGATTCATATATGGCTCCAACTGGATAAATAATGGTAACGGGAACTGGTGCTGTGTTGACTGGAATACAGGCAAAACTATGTGGGAACAGCACTGGAAGTGTAAAGGTTCAATAATATATGCCGACGGATTGTTATATATTTATGATGAAAAGACAGGATTTGCGGGGCTTTTAAAACCTGATCCCGGTAAATTTGATCTTGTGAGCAATTTCAGGATAAAAGCCGGAAGCGGCCCTTATTGGGCACATCCGGTCATTCATAATGGTATTCTTTACCTAAGGCATGGCGAAGCGCTCTTAGCATATGATATCAGGGAGAAATAGCACTGTCATAACAGGGATTGCTGCAGTTCTGATGGCTGCTGTACTGGTCTGGTGGCTTGTTGACGATCATTATCCTTCAGATATGATCGTTCGTTTACCCGGTATGGATAACCGGCCTAAAACAGAACCCAGGTCTGACTCTGTGATAATCGGGGAATTTTTTGACACCCTGGGCAATTTCGATGAACTTGTTCCCGGTAGCTGGCCAAGGTTCAGAGGAATGTATTTCGATAATATATGTCATGATACGACTCCAATGGCAGAATCGTGGGATTCTGCAGGACCACCGGTTATATGGAAGGCAACACTCGGTGAAGGATATGCCGGCCCCTCAGTCTTTAACGGCAGAGTTTATATTATGGATTATAATGAAAGACGCAAAGCTGATATGCTGCGTTGTTTCTCGCTTAAATCAGGAACCGAGCTCTGGAGGCGATGGTACTATGTCGATATAAAAAGAAACCATGGATATTCAAGAACCATTCCGGCAGTAACAGAAAAATATCTTGTTTCAATTGGTCCACGTTCACATGTAATGTGTCTCGATCCCTTGACCGGTGATCTGAAGTGGACCATCGATATGGAGAAAGAATACGGGATACCCGGAAAATCGAAAGGAAGGATCACACCGGATTTTTACTCAGGACAATGCCCTCTTATAGATAATGATGTTGCTGTGCTTGCTCCGGGAGGGAAAGCACTTATGATAGGAGTCGACTGCGAGACCGGTAACATATTATGGAAAACCCCGAATCCCGATACTTTAAGAATGTCGCACTGCTCAATAATGCCGATGATATTACATGGCAGGAAAATGTATGTCTATAATGCAGTCGGCGGTGTTTGCGGTGTTTCAGCCGAGGGTGAAGATACCGGGAAATTATTATGGCAGACTACAAAGTGGAGTCCGGCAACAGTTGCTGCATCACCTCTCCTTCTTGAGAATAATGAGATCGCGGTATTTGGCAGTTACGGAGCCGGTGGCGCAAGAATCAAAGTTAACTTTAACGGTTCGGAATATTCAGCTTCTGTAATTGAAAGCCATAAGGCTATGGAAGGTATATCAAGCGATCAGCAAACACCGGTAATAGTGGGAGATCATATCTGGTCGATAATGCCTGAAAATGCAGGTCCGCTCAAAAAGCAACTTGTTTGCTACCATAAATCAGACCTTCGCAAAACGGTCTGGACAAGCGGTAAAGATAACAGGTACGGAAGAGGACTGGGGCCTTATATAGTTAAAGGAGATAAAATGTTCCTGCTGGATGATGATGCAAATCTCTATTTCTTCAGGATTGATGGCCCTTCTGCAACATTACTGTCCGTCTACAAACCGATTGATGGCATAGAAGCCTGGGGACCGATGGCTATTGCAGGTAATTTCCTTATTATGAGGGATGCGAGGAATCTGTTATGTCTTTTTATTGGTAAAAACAGTTAAAATGAACAGAAAGATTTATGCTGTCATATCATTACTTATTATCCTGTCATTTATAGGGTATATAATCTACGATTCCGTTTCATCGGGAGGTTCTGATATTACGGACGAGGAAACAGTTAGAACTTCTGATCCTCCAGATATGTGGAGGATAGAAAAAGATTTGCAGCTTACTGAAGGCCAATTACTTTCTGTTGCTGTATCGGAAACAGGAAAGTTGTTTCTCGGAGGAGATTCCTATCTTGCCTGCTATGATGAGTCCCTGACAGGAATCTGGAAGACGGGAATGCCGGGAAAGATAGGCGCCATATCTGTTTATGGTGATACGGTTTACGCAGCAGCAGGTGAATTATTGTTCCTTGTTGGCAGTGATGGCAGGATTATAACAGAATGGGGGCCATATGAAGCAAACAGTATTATTACTTCGGTTTCGGCAGGAAGACGATACGTTGCTTTCGCTGATGCAGGGACAAAACGGATATTCATCCTCAGGAAGGATGGTGAAGTGGTCTCCATGGCAGGACAGGGCAATGATAAATTCATTATACCAAGCGCCTATTTCGATGTTGCATTCTCAGGTGAGGATACTGTCATTGCTGCCAATACGGGTTACAGAAGAGTAGAGACCTGGTCTGCAGATGGTGTGAAGCTGAGTCAGTTCGGTGAGCCGGGTACAGCACCGGGCGCATTCTGCGGATGCTGCAATCCGGCACATTTTGCTGTTATCCCACAGGGCTTTGTGACTTCTGAGAAAGGAATAAACAGGATTAAAATTCTCGGAACAGATGGATCCTTCATTGAATTCGTATCGTCAAGGAATAGCTTTACAGCCTCGGTTCCTCTGGATGTTGCATCATATGACGGGGAAAAAATATATGCCACAAATCCGGCAGATTCGAAACTATATGTTTTTATCCGGAAGGATACTTCACCCCCCCTGCCCCCCTGAAGGGGGGCTAGCTTTCAGTAAGCCATTACGATTGCTATAATATCGGTTCTTAACCCCCCTTCAGGGGGGATGGGGGGTAAAACGTAAGATACGGGAGAATAAAAGGGAAGTAAAGGGAGCTGAAAGTAATAATTGGAATGTAAAATTGCAGTATATATATAAAGGTATAGTTAATAATGAAAAAAAGGGTCACAAGAGGAGAATTTGTAAGAGGACTGATCAGGATCCTCATGATATCTGTCCTGGCTATTATTGCTGTTTCTCTCGGGACCAGAGCGGTGACGGTGGAACAGGATTGTTCAGGATGCCCGGGAAAGGGGGTGTGCAGCGAAGGAGAGTGCGGGAAATACAGAAGGAAGCAGGAAAAAGAAGTAAGAAGTAAGAAGTAAGA
>CAYPHL010000003.1:37370-45583 GCA_964410385.1 uncultured Rikenellaceae bacterium
TAAGAAATAAGAAGAGGGAAGAATGACTAACGAAGAATGACGAATAACGAATGAAGAATTGTTTATGGAAAAAGGGAAAAATAAATATCAGTCGAGAAGGGATTTTGTAAGAAAGGCAGGTAAGGTGCTGGTCGTAGCCCCTCTTGTTGCCCTGCCTGTTGTACTTGCAAAAAAGACAAATGCATCGGGTTTTGTATGGCAGATCGATCCCTTTAAATGTACCCAGTGTGGTCAGTGCAAGACAAATTGCGTAAAGACACCTTCAGCAGTCAAGTGCTACCATGCCTATGTCATGTGCGGGTATTGTGATCTCTGCGGAGGATATCTAAGGCAGGGAGTTAAAACAATAAGCACTGCTGCTGAGAATCAGTTATGTCCGACCAGCGCAATAACCAGGAAATTTGTTGAAGAACCTTACTTTGAATATACAATTGATGAAGAGCTCTGTGACGGATGCGGAAAATGTGTAAAGGGATGTATAGATTTTGGCAACGGATCATTATACCTGCAGATCAACCAGGATCTTTGCGACGATTGCAATGATTGCCTGATAGCCAGGAAATGTCCGTCGGATGCAATCTCAAGGGTACCGGCAGATTATCAATATATTCCAAAGGAAAAAGATGGAGTATTACATAAGTAGGAGCATTGCATGCAATGCCCGTTGCTGAATGCATGTAACACACAACTCATCAGTACAACCAGATAGAAAAAAACAGATTGTGAAAAAGAAACGGTTGCCATATTTAATCATACTAATCCTGCTTAGCTGGCATATTGTTCTGTTTGCTCAGGACAGGTTTCCCCGACCGGAGTTTGAATCCGGTTATGAATATCCTGAACACCAGATGCCCTTACAACGATCACATATTTGGGAATATATTGATGTGATCGTTCTGATCGCTGCACTTTCTGTGACATCGTGGCTCGCGATAAAGCGCAGGTCGAGGCAGGGACTGATCTGGATGTCGGTATTCTCCCTGGCATATTTCGGATTTTACAGGGAAGGGTGCATCTGTTCTGTGGGTGCTGTTCAAAATGTTGCGCTTGCGATGTTCAACAACTCTTATTCAATACCTCTTACTGCATTATTATTCTTTATAATCCCCCTTGTATTTGCACTTCTTTACGGAAGGGTATTTTGTGCCGGTGTTTGTCCGCTCGGGGCTATACAGGAACTTACAGGATTTAAACCGGTTAAGCTTCCCAAAGCAGTTGAAGCTGTCATGGCAGCGGTTCCATTCATATATCTTGCTGTTGCAGTATTATTTGCTGCTCTCGAAAGCCAGTTTATAATCTGCCGGTATGATCCTTTTGTTGGAATTTTCAGGCTGGATGCACCCTATACAATGATAGTATTCGGAGCCCTGTTGCTTTTGGCCGGTATATTCATAAACAGACCCTACTGCAGATATCTTTGCCCTTATGGAGTTCTTCTTAATATATTTTCGCGATTCTCCCGTAAACATCTGACAATAACTCCGGCTGAATGCATAAACTGCCGACTCTGTGAGGATTCCTGTCCTTATGATGCCATTTTGCCATCTGATCCGGTTACGAGTGAGGAAGATTCGGGGAAAACGAGAAACCGATTTTACTTATATCTTCTGCTTATTCCGGTTTTTACAGCCGCTGGTGCACTTATTTTCCAAAACCTTGCTCCGGCCCTGGCAGGTATCAGGCAGGAGGTACGGCTGGCAAAGGAAATACGGCTTGAAAAAGAATCAGGCATTGAAGCAGTATCAAAAGATGCTGTTGCATTTAAAGAAGCCGGAAAGACAGAGGATGAGCTTTTTGCTGAGGAGTTACTTATTATAGGAAGATTCAGAAAAGCTTCTCCCCTGGCCGGCGGATTTCTGGGCTTATCGCTTGGTATCGCCCTTGTTGCACTGACGATCCGTAAAACCAGAACAGAATATAAACCCCATCAGGGGAAATGTTTCAGTTGCGGCAGGTGCTTTAAATTTTGTCCGGTTGAAGTTATAAAAACAAGTTAATGATGAAGTTCACAGATAAAGATATCAGTATACTTAAACATATCAGCCAGATAGCCGGGATTTTCACTATTATTGTTGCTTTTACGATGATATTCAGCTTAATTCAGCTGAAAACAATTGATCCTCTTGATAATCCGGCCCTGGTGGAAATAAAGGAGCAGTATGACAGCGATCCGGAAAATGCAGCAAAAGCCGAACAGGTGAGGGCCATGGATCTTATGGCGCGAAAGGCTTATTTTGCATCCAGGCGCCAGGTGGAAACAGGTTCATACCTTCTGCTTGCAGGTGCAATAATTTTTATTCTCTGCCAGCAGCTCATTTCCGGAAGTGAAAGAACAATCCCTTCAATTCCGGGGATCAGGCCTGATGAATCGGCCGGACGTAAGAAAAAGATCAATTATCTTCTTGCATCAGTTAGTGTGATCACACTTATTGCTGTTGTTTCATCGTTCATGCTCAGGAGCAATCTTCCTGACCTTTCATCCGGCAAGTCAGGCAAAAGAACAGAACGTGTTGCTGCAAAAAGGGCAGAAAGCAGTTTTAAACCCGATGCAACCAATTTTCCGTTCTTCAGGGGACAGGACAGTCGAGGCATTGCAGGAGGATCGGGATATCCGACAAACTGGAATGGTGAAGACGGTACAAATATAAAATGGAAGGTCACAATTCCAAAAAATGGTAAAAGTTCTCCGGTGATATGGGGCGACAAATTATTTATCACCGGGGCTGAAGGACGAAACTGCGAGGTTTATTGCATAAACAAAAGTACCGGTGAGTTATTATGGTCCGCTTCAGCATCAGGTATCCCCGGCGAGCCTGATCAGTTGCCTGAGACGGACCAGGAATCAGGAATTGCTGTATCCTCTGCAGCCGTTAACGGTGATTTTGTCTGTGCAATATTTGCAAACGGCAACCTGATATGCCTCGATCATGACGGAAAGCAGAAATGGGTCACTAACCTGGGGACTCCGGAAAATATTTATGGCTATTCATGCTCTCTTATAATTTTCAATGAACTCCTTCTCGTTCAATATGACTCAAATGAAAAGGTCTCACTCATGGGATTTGAACTAACGACCGGCCAGCTTAAATGGGAAACGATACGTCGCGGAAGGGCATCATGGTCATCACCTGTTATTGGTCATTTTAACGGCGAACCTCAGGTTGTAATTAATGGCAATCCATATGTAAGCGGTTATAATCCGGTAACAGGAGAGGAATTATGGTCTGTTGAATGTATGACAGGAGATGTGGCTCCGTCAGTAGCGGTAAACAGCATGCTGGCTTATGCTGTTACTGATTATGCGCAGCTTGCAGCAATAAGACCGGGTAGCGGAGCAGCAATAGTATGGTCTGACAATATGTACACGCCCGATGTATCCAGTCCGGCTGCTACAGATGATCTGCTGTTCCTTGCCACCGGAACGGGTGATGTTGCGTGCTATAATGCAATGGAAGGGGATACATTATGGACACATTATTTTATGGACCAGTTCTATGCTTCACCGGTGATAGCCGACGAAAAAGTATATTTCCTTAACAGAAGCGGTATCATGCATATAGTCAGCGCTGATTCAAAATATGAGCTGATTGCCGAATCACCCCTCGGGGAGGCGGCAGACTGCACACCAGCGTTCTCAGACAGGAACATTTATATACGCGGGAAACAAAATCTTTATTGCATCTCTGAAAATTGAAGAATAACGAGGACATAACAAGGGAAAGATCCTGTAATTGTCAGACAGTGAATGTTGATGATATTACTTCAGTTGTTGAAGATATAGTAAGATCGACAGGCCGGGAAAAGGATAAGGTGATACTGATACTTCAGGAAGTTCAGAAGAAACTCAATTACATACCTTCCGAAGCCCTGAAGCATATTTGCAGGATAACAGATATAACACCGGGCCAGATCTCGGGAGTTTCAACATTCTATTCGCAGTTCCGTCATATACCTGCAGGTAAACATACGGTAAAAATATGTTCCGGTACAGCCTGTCATGTTAAAGGTTCCCAGCTTATTTCTGATTCCTTCAGAAGGGTTCTGAAAATCACTGAAACCAGCAGCACTTCTCCTGATAACCTTTTTTCAATTGAGGAAGTGGCATGTCTTGGATGCTGTACTCTTGCGCCTGTTGTACAGATTGACGGGAAAACATACGGACACGTAAAGCCTACCCAGGCTGACGAGATTCTCAAAGATTTCCTCCGGACCGTTGGGAAAGTATCAGTTACAGGAGAAGAAGTGATTTCAGAAAATTTTGAAGCAGAGGTAAGAGTGGGTCTTGGCTCCTGCTGTGTTGCCGGAGGCAGCAGGGAGGTGCTTTCAAGACTGATGGAGGTCAGGGATGATTATGATCTGAATATCAGTCTTAAGCCGGTCGGATGCGTAGGTGTCTGCAATCAGACCCCGCTTCTTGAAATTGTTTCAAAGGATAATATTCATTCAAGGTACACAAATGTAAGGAAGGATCAGGTTGAGGATATTATTCTTAAACATGTAGCGCCGGGATCAGTTGGTAAAAAGATCAGACACAGGATAAATGACCTTGCAGATACTTTTCTTACTGATAATATGTTGAAGAGCCCTGTCAATGTTCCTGTTGAGACAAGGGAAAAATATCTCAATAATTTTACAAGGAATCAGATACGTCTGGCTACACTTAACAGCGGAATTCTGAAGCCTGATTCACTTGATGAATATCTGCTTCTGGGAGGTTTCGGAGCATTAAAGAAATCTTTAATGTCGGGGGATCCCGGAGGGATTATAGATACAATTACAAAAAGCGGATTAAGAGGTCGTGGAGGAGCCGGATTCCTTACAGGAAGGAAATGGAGTATTTCAGCCGGAACCAGAGGTAGGCCGAAGTATGTGGTTTGTAACGGGGATGAAGGGGACCCCGGGGCCTTCATGGACAGGATGCTTCTGGAATCTTTTCCATACCGGATAATTGAAGGAATGATGATCGCTGCATATGCAACAGGGGCTTCAGAAGGTATTTTTTATATCAGGGCGGAATATCCTCTGGCAGTAACCAGGGTTGGTCACGCCCTTCGGCATTGTTACGAAAAGGGATATCTTGGGAAGAATATTCTCGGATCAGATTTCTCTTTCGATGCAAGGATCTTTGAGGGTGCCGGAGCGTTCGTCTGCGGCGAGGAATCGGCATTGATAGCGTCTCTTGAAGGGAAGCGCGGTACACCACATCTCAGACCCCCCTACCCTGCTGTTAAGGGATTCATGGATAAACCAACACTTGTAAATAATGTGGAGACTCTTGCACTTGTTCCATGGATTATCAATAACGGTTCGGAATCATTCAGTGCTATAGGGACTGAAAAGAGCAAGGGAACCAAGGTTTTTGCACTTGCCGGGAAGGTTGCCAGAGGCGGATTGATAGAAATCCCGATGGGAACTACAATCCGTCAGATTGTCGAACAGATAGGCGAAGGTGTTACTGAAGGCAGGACTTTCAAAGCCGTCCAGATTGGCGGTCCCTCAGGTGGATGTATTCCCGCCTCAGAGTCAGATACCCCTGTTGACTATGAGGAACTCACGCGAATGGGTGCAATGATGGGTTCCGGTGGAATGGTGGTCCTCGACGATACAGATTGTATGGTTGACGTGGCAAAATACTTCCTGACATTTACTCATAAACAATCCTGCGGAAAATGTACCTTCTGCAGGGTCGGGACAAAACACATGCTGAACATTCTGACACGTCTGAGCGAAGGCAAATCATCGATGGCAGAAATTGATGAACTTGAGAAGTTGTGCCATTCTGTTCGTAACGGAAGCCTTTGCGGTCTTGGAAAAACTGCTCCTAATCCTGTAATAACCGGACTTAAGTATTTCCGTGAGGAATATGAAGCACATGCAAAAGGTATCTGTCCTGCAAAGAAATGCAGAGACCTTATGAAATATATTATTACCGATAAATGTACAGGGTGTACCAAATGCTTCCAGGAGTGTCCTGTAAATGCAATCGGTTTTAGACCATATGAAAAGCATGAAATTGACCAGGAAATTTGCACAAAATGTGATAACTGCAGGGTTGTATGCCCGGAGAAAGCCGTTGAAATAGTGAATATAAATGCTTAAAATAAAGATAAATAGTATTGATCTGGAAGCTGAAGAAGGAGAAACGATTCATTCGGTTGCAGCCAGTGCGGGAATATCAATTCCGGTTTTATGTCATAAGGACGGAGTTGAACATTATACCTCCTGCATGGTATGTATGGTAAGAGATAAGCGTACCGGAAGCTTCATTCCCTCCTGCACGGCTCTGGTCCAGGATGGACAGGATATAGATGCTTCGGGCGATGAGGTTATAGAAATACGGAAGAAAGCCGTTGAACTGCTGCTGTCCGAACACAGGGCTGAATGTGAAGCTCCCTGCAGGATAGTTTGTCCCGCCGGATACAATATTCCACTGATGAACAGACTGCTGGCTGCCGGAAATTACAGGAAGGCAATCGAACTGATACTTTCAGAACTTGATTCAGAGGATGTCAGATGCCATAACTGTCAGGGTTATTGTGAAAATGCCTGCAGAAGAAAAAAAATCGATAAACAGATATCAATAAAAAATATAAGGATATTCATCTCAAGGAACCTTGATTTCGAAGGTGGCATTGATCATATGGTTCCCCTTTCCGAATATCAGGATCTTAAAAAGAGATTCTCATCGCGGCTTGGCAGACTGGACGATTCAGAGCTGCGGGAATGGCTTAAAGAATGCGATGGTGCAGATAAAAGGTATAGTGAAATTGCTGATTTTGATTCGGCCTGCCAGGAAGCCAGGAACTGCATGCATTGCGATTGCAGAGCTGCCGGAGATTGCAGACTCAGGGACCTGGCGCAGACATTTTCAATCAAGGATAAAGGAGGAAAAGTTGTTAATGCTCCGGCAGTAAAGAAGATTAATCATCAGGCCGGCCTGATTTTTGAGAATGCTAAATGTATTAAATGCGGACTCTGTGTAAGGGTTTGTGAGGACAAAACTAACGAACCGGCACTATGTTTTATAAACAGAGGATTTATTTCGATAATCTCTGAACCACTGACTGATGATTTTGTTAGTATCAGTGGATTAACGGCGGAAAAGTGTATTGAAGTTTGTCCCACCGGAGCATTGAGCCGCTTTAAATGAGACGATTAATGAGATATTTCGGATTATTAATACTTCTTGTTTCAATCAGTATTACCTCTTTTTCGCAAAAAACTGGTACTGACTGGTCTGTTTTCAGGGGAAGTCATAGCCTGACCGGAGTATCAGCAAGTGAAATTCCATCAGCACCGGTGCTTTTATGGAGCCTGGCAAGTGGCCAGGGCTCAAAATCATCACCCGTAGTCAGCGAAGGCGTCATTTATTTTGCTACAAATAAGGGTACATTGTATGCAGTTTCTGCTGATGGAAAAGTAAAATGGAAACTGGAAACCGGCAGCCCCGTTGAAGCTCCTCCCCTCGTGTATGATGGCAAAGTATATATTGGTTCAACTGATGGCCTGATGAGGGCCTATGATAAAGCCAGCGGGAAAATATTGTGGACATATCCGACCGATAACCAGATCTCAGGATCTGCAAATGTATGGATATCCGGAAAGAGATCCGGATTGATCTTCGGAAGCTATGATTATTTTCTTCATTGTGTCAGTCCTGAGACAGGCAAACTCCTGTGGAAAACAGAAACTGAAAACTATGTTAACGGAACTCCGGCCGTTGTTAACAACAGGATTGTATTCGGTGGATGTGACGGGATGATGAGGATCACTGATCCCCTGACAGGCAGGGAGAGAAACAAATTTGAGACAGGAGGATATATTGCAGCATCACCCTCCCTTTCAGGTGACAGGGCATGGTTCGGAGATTATGACGGTAACCTTTATTGTCTCGATCTTGTAACAGGTAAGATGATCTGGGAAGTTCCGGCAGGTGAAGAATCGGGCGCGATCATGGGCATTCCGGCAACAGGAGGCAATGTGGTTGTGGTTGGAAATGAAGATAAATCCATGTACTGCTATAATTCAGAGACAGGTAAACCTCTGTGGAAATTCAGGACCAACGGACGTATTACAGGTTCCGCAGTTCTTACCCGGACAAATGTATTATTCGGCAGCATGGACGGGAACATATATATCCTCGGTTTGAATGACGGAAAAAAGAAGTGGAACTTTAACGCCGGAGCTCCGGTAAGCAGCTCACCGGCTGTCGT
>CAYPHL010000003.1:45683-47008 GCA_964410385.1 uncultured Rikenellaceae bacterium
TGTGCGAATTGTTACCGCGACATGTTGTATTTCAGGGCAATACGTAAAGTTCCCGGGATCACTGCGAGCGCTATTCCTCTTTATCTTCCGCCCGATAAAAAAAATACTGAAACCGGTTTTGATGATCATGTATTTTTCGGAGCTATTTCAATGTTCTTAAGGGAGAAGGTGGGAATATTTAAGAATATGCCGGTTTTTCTGGAAAAATTCTTTGATCTTAAACCATTTCTCAAGTTTGCAGCAAAGCAGACAGGTACCACCAGCACAGAAGGTTTCGAGGAGCTCACTCTTAATATGATTGAAGGTGATAATGCTTTCCGTAAAAGTGAGGTAGACAGACTTGTAAAATATCTCTTAAAGGATGGGAAACCGGATGTAATTCACCTTTCAAATGCACTTATTCTGGGATTGGCAAGGCAGATTAAGAACCGGTTGAAAGTCAGGGTAGTCTGCTCTCTCCTGAACGAGGATGACTGGATAGAGGATATGGCAGAGCCGTGGAGAGGCAGAGCCTGGCAAATGATAGCTAAAGAGGCTGTTTATGTTGACAGTTTCATCACACCAAGCAATTATTACAAAGAGCTTTTCATTTCGAAGACGGGAGTTAAAGGTAATAACATTAATGTGATACCTCTTGGCTTTGATCCGGAACCACCGTTCGGGGAGAAAAACATTTCCAGGCCACCTGCACTTGGATATTTCTGCAGGATCAGCAACTATAACGGATTTGATAAACTTGTTGATGCATTTATCAAACTCAAATCGGAGAAGATAATTCCCGATCTCACTCTCAATGTGTGCGGGGGCTATACAGGTATCGACAAACCGTTTATTTCTGAGCAGATTAAGAAGATCCGGGCGCACGGTTTCCAGAAAAGTATAAAGATCTATCCCGAATTCCAGGGAAATAAAAAAATGCAGTTTTTCAATGATGTTGATGTGATCAGCGTACCTGTAAGGAAATATGACGGTTACGGTTTATATATACTTGAAGCTAACAGTTCCGGGATTCCGGTTGTTCAGCCGGCTACCGGCGCCTTCCCTGAGATAATTGAGAGAACCGGAGGCGGGATAACCTACCGGCCCGACACAATAGATGAACTTTCATCGGCCCTGGTGAAACTGTTTACTGATAAAGAACTGGCAGAGAAGCTGGGTGAGACAGGGAAAAGCAGGGTAAGATCGGAACTATCGCTGGAGAAGATGGCTGAGGGGCTGTCGGGAGTGTATGGAAATGTTTAGAAGAGGGCGCAGGGGCTCAGAGGCGCAAAGGCACAAGGGCCGGGAACATGTTCCTGAAGGAGGTATGATGGTATGACGGTACG
>CAYPHL010000003.1:47108-55515 GCA_964410385.1 uncultured Rikenellaceae bacterium
GGTACGACGGTATGATGGTATGATGGTAAGACGGTATGATGGTAAGACGGTATGATGGTATGATGGTAAGACGGTATGATGGTATGACGGTATGATGGTATGATGGTATGACGGTTAGAAGGGATGGAATTAAAAGGGTAAGAAGTTACAACTATATACTATGCTCAGACTTATAAATATTACAAAATCGTTTCCACAGAGGGGGATTGTTCTGGATAATCTGAACCTGGAGGTAAAAGAAGGGGACTCTATAGCCGTTACCGGGCCATCAGGGTCCGGTAAAACAACCCTTATGAACATTATAGGAACGCTTGACAGACCTGATTCCGGTGACGTTATTTTCAGAGACAGATCCATTACGACTATGAATGCTGATGAATCAGCTGATTACAGGAACAGGAATATCGGATTTGTTTTTCAGGATCATCTGCTGCTTCCACATCTTACGGTTCATGAAAATATTATGCTTCCGCTGTTAGCATATTCCATTGATAAAGAAGCCTATGCTGCTAAGGAGTCTGATGCCGCAAAATTAATGGAAAGGATTGGAATTCATGATTTAAAGGACAAATATCCCTTCCAGATATCGGGAGGTGAAGCCCAGAGGGTAACTCTGGTGAGAGCATTAATAAACAATCCTTCACTTCTGATCGCTGATGAACCGACCGGTTCACTGGATGCAACAAATGCAGTAGTGCTTGGGAAACTCCTGAAAGAGCTTAATGAGGAACTCGGAATAACACTCTTCGTTGTCACTCATTCCTCCGGTCTGGCTTCAGAAATGAAGATACATCTTAAGCTTAAAGACGGCAAGCTTGTAAACTGATGGGAAAGCAGGATTTTCATAAAGCCGGTATGTTGAAAATGATTTTCAAATCCATCTTTTTCTACAGAAAAGATGCAGTATATCAGGTTATTATAACAATATTGCTCTCTGCTATAATTACCGGGTCGCTGTTTACCGGTCATTCTGTGAGAAGCAGCCTCAGGAAAACCACTTATGAAAAGCTTGGAAATACGGATATCATCCTTAGTTCAGGTCTGAGATATTTTGATGCTTCACTTGCAGGAAGGATCTCATTATCAACCGGTGATAAATCTGCAGCTCTGCTTGAGACGGAAGGGTATTGCAGCAACTTTGCTACCGGTAAGACAGCACTGAATGTTAAGATATATGGTATAACCAATGATTTTTTCAGTTTTCATGGAGTTGATCCGGTTTTGATAAAGACCGGGGAAACTTTGATTAACTCCGTCCTTGCAAAGCATCTTGGTATAGCAGAAGGTGAGGAAATGATAATCCACTTCAGGGAAGCTGATCCGCTTCCGGCAAACGCGCCTTTTGCTCCCTCGAAAGATGATAACGGATCCAGGGTCATGAAGGTAACCAGGATTCTGGGACCTGAGCAGGCAGGAAATTTCTCCCCGGGCGTCAGTCAGCATATTCCCGGGACCATCTTTCTTAATATTGATGATCTGGGAGCAGCAGGCGACAGTATTAAGAAAGCCAACCGGATCATAGTAAAAAAGGAAAGTGAAGCCAATTATTCCGATGTGCTGGCCTCATCAATTACTCCGGGTGATATAGGACTGACTGTCAGAAGATCATCAAAAACCGGAGAACCTGAAATTATATCCGACAGGATATTCATTGATAATCTGCTTGTGTCAGATGTTTTAAGAAAGATACCATCGGGCAAACCCGTATTAACTTACCTGGTAAATAATTTCCGGATTAATGACAAAACAACTCCTTACTCCTTTGTAACTGCACTTCCTCCGGAATTATTTCCGGGCATTGATCCTGATGCGATAGTTATTAACAAATGGCTTGCGGAAGATCTTGATGCCATAACAGGAGAGACAATAACTCTGAGGTGGTACGATCCCCTGTATAACCGGAAACTAGAGGAAAAGGAGAAAGATTTTTACATTTCTGCAATCGTCGGGAATGACGGTTTATACTCCGATCCGGCCCTTATGCCGGATTTTCCCGGTATATCGGGTAGTGCAACATGTTCGGGCTGGGATGCGGGAGTACCGATCCTCATGGATCAGATACGCGACAAGGATGAAGCATACTGGAACACTTTCAGGGGAACCCCGAAAGCATTTATAAGCTATGAATCGGGGAAAATGCTTTGGGGAAATAATTTTGGCACTGCAACAGCATTAAGGTTTCCTGTTTCGATGACGGAGGAGGAAATCACAGGTTCCCTGACCGGATCTTTTAATCCTGAAACAGTTGGTTTCACTGTAATAAATGCAAGGGAAACTGCAAATAAAGGTGCTGACGAAAGTGTTGATTTCAGTTCTCTCTTTCTCAGTCTCAGCTTTTTTATGATATTATCGTGCATTATCCTGTTCTCGCTGGCTCTGTCGATGTATTTTGATTCGAGAAAAAATCAGACGGGTACACTTGTGGCCCTCGGTTTAAGGAACAGGTTTATCAGAAAACTTCTTTTCACGGAAACTTTATTCCTGTCAATAACCGGCGCAATACCCGGACTCTTTCTTGGTTACCTGGTCAACATGCTGATAATCCGGGCACTTAATTCAGTCTGGACAGGAGCAGTTCAGACAAGTTCACTGACTTCTGACTTCAGTATTATTCCTCTGGTTTACGGATTTCTGGCAGTTATGATAATAGCCTCGGTTATCATCCTTATAAAATCAGCAACCTTTCTGAAAAACCTTACCAGGCCCGCAACCGGTGAATTAAAGAAGCACTCTCCCCGTACTAACCTTATTGTTTTTATTGTTTTTCTTGCTGTAACAATAATATTGCTTGTCGCAGCTGTTGTCCTGACCAAGAATTCAACACCGTTATATTTCCTGGCAGGCTCATTCCTGCTGGCTGCTTTTGTTACATTGATCAGATATGTATATGTAAAGGAAGTACCGAAAAGCAGTGCAGCTGACAATATGAAGAGCAATATCCGAAGGAAGTACTATTCTTTTCATCCGTCACAAATAGTAACCCCGGTGATTTTTATTGCTGCCGGTATTTTTGCAGTCATGGTAACCGGTGCCAACAGGATGGTACTTACCGACAAAATGCTCCGTCCTGAAGGAGGAACCGGTGGTTATCTGTTGTGGGCTGAATCAGCAGTCCCGGTTAAAATCAGTCTTAACTCTCCTGAGGGGCGAAAGGAATTTGGTCTCGGAGAAGAGGATCTGAAAGATCTGGAAATTATGCAGGCCGGCAGGGTATCTGGAGATGATGCCAGTTGTCTAAACCTCAACATGGTCAGCTCCCCTCCTCTTCTCGGAGTCGATGCGTCTGCTTTCACGGAAAGAGGATCTTTTTCTTTTGCCTCCTGGTTAAGAAAGACCGGTGCTGTAAACCCATGGGAACTTCTGGAAAAGAATCCGGGACAAAATACTATTTACGGAATTGCCGATCAGACAGTGCTTCAATGGGGATTGAAGAAGCGGACAGGAGATACACTGATTTTCCAGGCTGAAAACGGGCAGCCTCTCTATGTAATAATCTGCGCGGGACTTAAATCATCTGTTTTCCAGGGGTATCTGCTGATAAGTAATAAAAACCTGTCGATGTATTTTCCTTCTGTCGAAGGAGCATCGGTTTTTCTTATTGACGGGAAAGCGGAATTTTCTGAATTGTACAGGAACACTTTGAACGGGAGGCTTTCGGGATATGGATTTTCAACTGAGGACGCAGGAGAAAAACTGGCATCATTCTTCCAGGTAACCAATACATATCTGAATGTATTTGCTGTCCTCGGAGCTTTTGGCATGATACTGGGAATTGCCGGACTGGGATTTGTCCTTCTGAGAAATTATAATTCAAGAAGAAGGGAATTTGCATTTCTGTCCGCTACCGGATTTCCGGAATCAGGTATAAGAAATCTGATTCTAAAGGATCAGCTTATAATACTGCTATGGGGTGTTATTACCGGTACGGTTTCGGGCCTTACTGCAACATTACCGTCCATTTTGAGCGGCAATGAAATGCCCTGGCGCCTTATTTTGATAATGATACTTTCAATAATTATATCGGGAACTGCAGTATTATATATGTCAGTACGCAGTATCAGAAGCAATACACTTATTTCACAACTCCGGATAGAATAGATTTATTTCTTTCCTGCTGCAATAAGGTGGTTCTGGGTTCTGAAAAATATAATACCATCTGTAATTGCCGGGGCTGTCATGCAAATCTCATTCAGAGGAATTTCAGCAAGCAGCTTAAAAGTATCCCCGTCCTGGATTATATATATGATCCCTTCTTCGTCGACAATATAAATCCTTCCGTCTGATGCAACCGGTGATGCGATGAAGCTCCTTGTTTGTCCAAGCTTTGCATCATATATTTCCTTTCCTGTAAGAGGATCCAGACAATTGACTGATCCGTTCCAGTTCACATTATAAAGCCGGTTCCTGTACAACAGCATGGTATGCATATATGATCCTCCTCTGGGTTTATACCAGAGAACGCCGGCATTTGATGTCTCGCCATCATTAATTGTAATATCACCTGTGGCATCGGTTCTGACAGCCATAATGGGGGAATACTTACCATGTGCGCTGTTAAAGTATATCAGATCTTTTCCGGTTATTGGGGTAGGTATCTGAATATCACCACCTCCTGACATTCTCCAGATCTCTTTTCCTGTTGCTGCATCATAGCCTCCCCTGTGCTTGAATCCGTTAACTGCAATATATGGTTTGCCTTTATTGTAATAGATGTTGGGGGTACACCAGCCAGGGTATTCATCCCTTTCCGTCTTCCACAATTCCTTGCCTGTCCGGACATCATATGCAGCCAGAAATGAATTTTCAAGTACGTCGCACTGGATGATGACCTTCCCGTCAAATATCACAGGTGAGCTTGCGAATTCCCACTCGGCATTTTTCATAATAAAGAAGGCTGATCTGAGAACTCCGAAGTCTTTTTTCCACTGGAGATTCCCGTCGAAATCATAGCAGTAAAGGCCTTCAGAGCCAAAGAATGCCACAGCATACTTCCCGTCCACAGCCATAGAAGTATTGGCATGTGTGGATTTCGGGTGTCTTTTAATTGCAGGTACACCCTTATACGGAGATCTTTCCCAGATGATTCTGCCGGTATTTTTATCAATGCAATAAACTTTCCAGGTATGAACCGATTCGTCTTTTACAGGAGTAACATCTCCGTAAAGACCAGGTTTGAAGCCTGCCTTGTCTTCTTCACTGATCGCAGTTGTTATAAACAGCCTGTCTCCCCAGATTACAGGGCTTGATATCCCCATACCAGGTACCGGGATCTTCCACCTGATATTTATTGCCTTTTCAATATCAAATTCCGAAGGCAGGTTTGCATTGTCAAGCACTCCTGATGCAAAATACCCCCGGTAGCCCGGCCACTGGCGTTCAGGAATTATCTGACCGAAAACGGATAAATTCAGAACAAGAAGAAAAGTCTGAAATAATAGAAAAAAAGATTTAAGTTTCATTTTCGATAACTTATTTGCGGATGATTTTATTTAAATAGGCTGAACCGACCAGGAAAAATGTCAGCACTTCTCCAGTCCCAGGTTAAGTGCAGGTTTTCCTGTTGGATCTAGTGATCCGAGAACAACCAGGGCAGCTCCCAGAGCAGTAGCATTAAATATTTCGGAGGTATATACGGATTTTACAGGGTATGAGTCGGAAATAAGTTTAAGGAACAGCTTATTGTTTGAAAATCCACCCGTTATGTAGATATTCTCTATATCGTCGTCAGCAGGGATTACAAGGTTTATAGCTTCGACGGTGAGTTCGGCAAGTTCGACCATGAGCTGATGATAACCCTCCTCGAATGATTTAAAAACGAAAAAATCAAGTTTTTCCTTAAGATCCCTCGAATATGGTTGCATTTCGAAGAAGAACCTCTTACCGTCGCATTTCCTTTTACTTATTTCAATAAGGCGATTATCGGGTCTGACCGATTTGTAAAAGTCCGGCTGTTTTCCGAAATGTTCACTTAACATATTAACAGCAATCTCATGAAGGTGCCCCAGGAATAACCGTGATGATTTTACCGGCTTTTTCGTAATGCTCATATAGCAGAGGCAGTCATGATCAAGCTGTTCGGCTGTCAGTATTTCTGTATTGAACGGGTTCATGTTTATGCACCAGGTACCGGTCGAAACGAGCAGGAATTTTCCAGCACTGCTTGAAAAATACGGGGCAAGTGAGGAGGAGCTGTCGTGGATACCGATTCCAGCCTTTATTTTTTTCCCGCCGGATTCAAATTCATCAAGTGTTCCGACATCGACCGGTTCAGGTACTGTCAATCCTTCATCCATTACCCATCTGTGATACTTCATCTCATCAAAATCCCAGAGGGCTGTATGACATCCGATAGAAGTATGTTCAGAATAGATTTTCCCAGTTAATAGATATGACAGGTATTGCGGAAAATGAAGGATATATTTTACCCTGGAGAATATCTCCGGTTTTTCATATTTCAGCCATACTGCCTGCATTCCCGAATTAAGCATACCAAGGGCAGGCGATGCAGTTCTCCGGCAAAATTCATCCTGCCCTCCGTATTTCTTATATATCTTTTCCGGTATCCGGTCATCGACAGGTTTAAGGTAATTATAAACCGGAGTGAGCCTTTTGCCTTCTGCGTCGAGGTAAACAAGCGTTGCCCCGTAAGTTGCAAAGTTGACTGCAGTAAGATCATATTTATCCGAACGGATAAGCTTACTGATGGATTTCAGGATCCAGCTTTCGATATGCTCAATATCATCGCATGGAAATCCATCATCATCAGTTACTTCTGCAAATTTCTCCTCAATCTCCGAAAGAGGTTTGAGATTGTAATTAAACAAAATCACCTTCTTGTTGGTCTTACCCACATCAAATACTGCAATAACTTTTTCTTTCATGACACTGATAATTCAACATACTAAATTGCAAGCATTGTAATAATATCACTTTGGATTTCTCAATGCAAACCTTTGTGCCCCTTTGTGGTTAAGCAGAATTTTTCTTTAACCACAAAGAGCACTAAGTTCACGCTAAGGGCACAAAGGGCTTTTAAAAGCCACTAAAATAGCGTTTTACAACCATTTACCTTTTTAGGAGAACATCTTTTTCGTATTTGACAACTTCATCTATATAGTCTGATCCTACCGGTACTTTGTTTTTCATGCAGAAGTAATCCCAGACTGCTCCGAAGGGGAAGGATTTCATCAGTTCCAGCATAGCTAGCCTTTCGAAGGTTCTGCCTCCTTCCTCCAACTTCACAAGAGTCTTATGAGGTTCCAGCAATGCGAAAAGAAATGCCTGCTGAACAGCTCTGGCTCCGATCACATAAGCTCCGATACGATTCAGACTTGCATCAAAATAATCAAGGCCGATGTTGACCCTGTTGAGAGCTTTGGCACGGACAATCTCCTGCGCAATAAGTATAATTTCATCATTGAATGTAGCAACATGATCGCTATCCCATCTGACACCCCTTGTCAGGTGAAGGAGAAGTTCATCGGCAAAGAGCAGTATGGATGAAATTTTATCCCCTACCTGTTCTGTAGGATGAAAATGTCCATTGTCGAGGGTGATCATTGTATTGTTCTTAATTGCATATCCAAGATAAAAATCATGGGAACCTACGACCATCGATTCTGATCCTATGCCGAACAGCTTGCTTTCAACTGAATCCTTCAGATACTTTTTTGGATATTTGACAGCAAATATTTCATCGAGAGATTTCTTAAGCACCTTACGAATTCCGAACCTGTCGACCGGTGTATCTTTTGATCCGTCGGGGATCCAGAGATTGTGAACTGTGGGAGTACCAAGCTGTTTTCCCATTTCAGCTCCGATTGCACGGCATCTTTTAACATGTTCCACCCAGAATTTTCTTATTTTCTCATTTTTGCTTGAAAGAGTATAGCCATCATCTGACAAAGGATGTGAGAAGCATGTACAATTGAAATCGATACCTATATTTCTCTTTTTTGCCCAGTCAATCCATCCCTGATAATGTTTGATCTCTATTTTATCACGGTCAACGAATTTGCCACCGAACTCTCCATAGCTTGCATGCAGGTTTATCCTCTGCCTGCCCGGAAGGAGAGACATGACCTTATCGAGATCAGCTCTCATCTGAATTATTGTCTGCGCCTTTCCGGGATAATTCCCGGTTGCCTGGATGCCGCCCCCTCCCAGTTCTGCGCCTTCTTTTTCAAATCCGCCAACATCATCTGTCTGCCAGCAGTGAAGACTTATTACTATTTCCGCAAGATCGGCAAGTACCTGATCCGTATCAACTCCGAGCCCTGCATACTGATCTTTTGCAATCTTGTATGCTTTTTCAATTGCTTCTTTTTTCATCCTTTAATGATTTAAGTATAAATTTTTAACTTTATATTCCGAATTTGTACTAAGCTCTTCCTTTGTGTCCTTTGTG
>CAYPHL010000003.1:55615-83158 GCA_964410385.1 uncultured Rikenellaceae bacterium
CCTTTGTGTCCTTTGTGTTTAAATAAGAATTTTTCGTTTAACCACAAAGAGCACTAAGTACACACGAAGAGCACAAAGGGTCAGGCTCTAAAATTATTCCATATAAAAGACCTCTTCTAACGGGATACTTATTGGTGAATTATCGGGATTAGTTTCCATTACATCAGCCATATATTTCCACCACTTCTGTACAATTTCTGTTGTGCCCAGATCCTGCGATGAGCTTTCACCTGACTGTTCCTGGTATGCAAAAAGTGTATTTGTATCTTCGTCAAGCCAGATTGAGTAATTCCCGATACCCTGCTCCTTCAGAAGTCTTATAAGTTCAGGCCATATTTCAGCATGTCTTTTCCGGTATTCCTCCTTAAATCCGGGATACAGCTTCATTTTAAAACCGAATCTCTTTGTCATTTTATCTTGAATTATCCGAGTTTGACAATAAAGGCAGAAAGGATCAGGACTAATATGCCTGTGACCAGTACAATAATTGTCTTTGTCGAAACACCTTTCCATTCACTGAGAATTATGCCCCAGATATTGCTTATTGCTATATTGAGAGCCATTAAGATGCTCCATCCGAATATTGCCATTCCTGCAGGAAGTCTGCTTGATCCCATTCCGAAGAAATGGAACTGGAGGAACCATAATAAACCTGCAAGAAAAGTAAAGAACAAATTGTTTGCCAGCACATTACTAGCGACAGTGTAATAGTCTTTGTATGTTTTGTTCCTGATGTTAAGGAACACGCAATAGACAAGGTTGGTGATAAATCCGCCAAGAAGAATGAATATCAATGAAGGGTTTTTCTGGTAGAGAGGATTGGTCCCATGTGCAAGTGCAATATTTTCAATTGGCTTGCCTGCTTCATACCCGAAATTAAAGCAGGCACTCATTATACCTGCAAATATGGCAATAAGTATACCCTTTTTCAAAGCAAATTCCTTAACCGCAGCTTTCTTTTCTTCTTCCGACATTTCCCGGCTTTTGAGAGAACCTGCATACCCTATAATAATTATACCTGCAACGGTTATTGCCACACCTATCAGAGTAAGAATGCCACCTCTTGTGGAAAAAAGATTGTCACCCGCAATTATCGGGGGCAGCAATGTTCCGAAAGCTGCACAGAGTCCAAGTGCAATGCTTTGTCCCAGGGCCACGCCAAGGTACCTCAGGGCCAGTCCGAATGTAAGTCCGCCAAATCCCCAGAGCAAACCGAAGAAAGCTGCCATCAGCTTTGCAGATGCAGGAGATTCTCTTATTATGGGCATCAGTTCACCCTTTGGAATAAAGATCAGGGCGAAGATCCAGGGAATAATTATCCATGCAAAGAATCCCTGGCTGATCCAGTACGACTCCCATGCCCATGATTTTACTTTTTTGAAAGGAACATAGAAACTGGCAGCACCGATACTGCCAAGTGCAATGAGCAATATACCTGTTACAGGGTCCATTTTTATAACATTTATTTTTAATGATCCGCAATTTAAAAACTTTCGCTCAGGAAAATAATAATTAATCTATTTTTTTATTCATTCATTTTTTATAACCTTGGATTTTATTATCAAATCAATTTATCATGAATCAGCTTAAAATATCCATTCTTCTTTTGATCATCTCAGGATCACTTATTGCACAAAACCTTACTGTCAGCGATCTTACCTGCGAGTTCAAGGTCAATCCTGTTGGAATTGATGTTCTGCAACCCCGTCTTTCATGGAAGATTTCGGGGACAGGTAATAATATCATGCAGACTGCATATATGGTACGGGTATCTGCGGATCCGAAATTCTCATCTTCAAAGATAGTATGGGAATCAGGAAAGATCCTATCAGACGAATCGCATCTTCTTGCTTATAAAGGTTCTGATCTCAGGTCGGGTCAGCGATATTTCTGGCAGGTCAGAATATGGGATAATAAGGGCAGGTCTACAAAGTGGAGTCCTGCTGCATACTGGGAAATGGGCTTGCTTTCTCCGTCGGACTGGAAGGCTAAATGGATAGAACTGGAGGATGATACCAACCGGTATTCACCATCACCACATTTCCGCAAGGAGTTCACAATAACAAAACCTGTAACAAAAGCTACTGTTTATGTTACCTCACACGGATTGTACGATCTGAACCTGAACGGAAAGAGAGTCGGTGATGAAGTGATGACTCCGGGCTGGACTTCCTATGGCAAAAGGCTTCAATACCAGGTTTATGACGTTACCGGACAGGTTGTGAAGGGGAAAAATGCAATCGGCGCATTTCTTGGCGACGGATGGTACAGAGGCACACTGGCATGGGGTAATAACTGGGCAATATATGGCAAACGACTGGGGCTCCTTCTGCAGATGAAAGTTGTACATTCCGATGGAAGCGAGACCATGATAATAACAGATGAAACATGGAAAGGACACAATGATCCTGCAATCAGGATGAATGATATCTATAACGGATATACATATGATGCGACAAAAAGACTTACCGGATGGAGCCAGCCGGATTTTGACGACAGCAAATGGAAGAAGGTTATCATAGGAAACTACAGGGATAATCTTGTTGCTTCTGAAGGATCACCTATCAGGAAAATTGAGGAGATCAAACCAGTGAAGGTCTTCCGTTCTCCTAAAGGAAGTCTTCTTGTTGATATGGGCCAGAACATGGTGGGATGGATAAGACTGAAAGCGACCGGGCCGAAAGGTACTGTCATTACAGTCAGGCATGCCGAGGTGCTTGATAAATATGGTGAATTTTACACCGAGAACCTGAGGGCCGCGAAAGTTCAGCTTACTTTGACACTTGCCGGGACCGGCAGCGAAGAAGTATTTGAGCCCCGGTTTACATTTATGGGTTTCAGGTTCCTTGAAATAACAGGTTTTCCGGGTGCTCTGACCACAGATAACATTACAGGAGTGGTTGTTCATTCCGATATGCAGAAATCGGGTACATATGAAAGTTCAAATCCATTGCTGAATCAGCTTCAGCATAATATAGTCTGGGGCCAGAAAGGTAATTTCCTTGATGTACCTACAGATTGTCCGCAAAGAGATGAGCGTCTCGGCTGGACCGGTGATGCACAGGCATTCTGCAGAACAGCGGCGTTTAATTATAATGTAGCTCCGTTCTTCACAAAATGGCTTAAAGATGTTGCTCTTGACCAGAAACCGGGTGGCGAAGTGCCGGATGTTGTTCCGGATGTATTGAACCGGCAGAATGCCACAACCGCACAACCATCAGCAGGATGGGGAGATGTATCAGTAATAGCTCCGTGGACAATGTATCTTGTTTATGGAGATAAGAAATTGCTTGAAACACAATATCCCAGCATGAAGAAATGGGTTGAGTATATAAGGAAAAAAGCAGGAGATTCATATCAGTGGAAAGGCGGAAGCAAATATGGCGACTGGCTGTTTTATCATCCGCCTGTAAACAGTCACACTGCCGCTGATGGTTATACCGAACCCGATTTTATTGCAACGGCATATTTTGCATATTCGGCAAGTCTGCTTGCCGAGACAGCAAAAGAACTGGGAAAAACCGAAGATGAAAAGACTTATAATGACCTTTTCAATAAAATAAAGGAAGTGTTTATCAGGGAGTATGTCACACCGGCAGGAAGAGTCGGAACATGCTCACAAACATCATATATACTTGCCCTGAAGTTCAACCTTCTTCCTGATGAACTAAGGGAGAAAGCTGCAAACTTCCTTGTGGAGGATATCAAAGGAAGGAGAAACCATTTATCTACAGGATTCCTTGGTACTATATATATATGTCATGAATTAACCCGCAACGGACACACCGATGTTGCATACGATCTTCTGCTTCAGGAATCATATCCTTCATGGCTGTATCCTGTAAAGATGGGTGCAACTACAATATGGGAAAGATGGGATGGCCAGAAGCCTGACAGTACATTCCAGGATGCAGGGATGAACTCGTTCAATCATTATGCCTACGGGGCAATAGGTGACTGGATGTACAGGGTATCTGCAGGCCTCGAAACGAAAACACCGGGGTATCGCCATCTGCTTATCCAGCCACACCCGACTGAAAAACTTGAATTCTCAAAAGCATCGTATGAAAGTCCCTACGGAACAGTTGCTTCAGGCTGGGAAAGAAAGGACGGAAAGATCCTTGTAAGAATCAGGATCCCTGTCAATTCAAAAGCCACAATTGTGCTGCCTGTGGACGATCCGGCTATAATAACGGAAGCCGGAAAGCCGGTTGACGGTAATATTAATTTTGGAGGAATCAGAAAGGAAGAGGGAAAAACATATATTGAAACCGGATCAGGTGAATACACTTTTGAATTCTCTGAGAAATAATAATTTGCTTTGCTGCTCTCCGGATGGAAATCTTTAATGGTCACCCCGGAGAGTTTGCCGCACTTCTTACGGCTATCTTCTGGACAGTAAGCGCTCTTGCGTTCGAATCTGCCACACTGAAGTTTGGTTCCGTTGCTGTGAACATTCTTAAGCTGGCGTCGGGATTCATTTTCCTTACCATTCTGACATATCTCAGAAGAGGCCTGTTTCTCCCTTCTGATGCAGGTGCCCAGAACTGGTTATGGCTTACAATGTCAGGATTTGCAGGATTTGTTTTCGGTGATCTGTTCCTTTTCAAGTCCTATGCAGTCATCGGATCAAGGTTTTCGATGCTAATAATGACACTGGTACCTCCTATGACAGCTCTTTTCGGATGGATTATGGTGGGAGAACACCTTTCAGCGCTCAACTTACTTGGCATGACAATCACTTTTGCAGGTATTGCCATGGCGATACTTACACGTGACGGAAACAGTAACGGCAGGCTTGTCATGAAGCTGGCTCCGGCCGGGATACTATATGCTATAGGAGGTGCGGCCGGACAGGCACTTGGGTTGGTTTTAAGTAAGATAGGACTTAAGGATTATGATCCGTTTTCAGCCACACAGATCAGAATAATTTCCGGTTTGGCAGGATTTGCAATCCTGGGAACTTTCATGAAACGGTGGAAACATGTAGCTGATGCTGTCACTGACAGAAATGGAATAAAATCAATTCTATTGGGATCTTTTTTCGGACCATTTCTAGGAGTATCATTTGCACTTATCTCAGTTAAGTTCACAAAAGCAGGCATTGCATCAACAATCATGGCCCTCACTCCGGTCTTCATTCTGCTGCCTGCCATAATATTGTATAAACAGAAAGTGACCTTGCCGGAACTTGCCGGTGCTGTCATTAGTGTTTGCGGTGTTACATTATTCTTTATCTAATTTTGCGGTATGACTGCAGAAGAACTAAGGGAAAGAATACCTCTTAATGAACTGGTTTTTAGCGCTTCCCGTTCCGGGGGGCCTGGAGGTCAGAATGTAAATAAGGTCAATACAAGAGTCGAACTGAGGTTCGATGTAAGGAACACCGTCCATCTGAATGACACCGAGAAAGAGAAAATTTTTCTCCGGCTGCGGAAAAGGATCAATTCCGACGGAGTATTGATAATTACATCTCAGTCGGAAAGAACCCAGTTCATGAACAAAAAAAAATCTGAGGAAAAATTCTTCAGTCTGGTTGCTGCTGCGCTTACAGATAAGCCAGGGCGGAAATTAACACAACCCACTTCCGCTTCAAAAAAAGAGCGTCTTGAAAAAAAGAAGAAACGCAGCCATGTCAAGAGACTCCGCAGAGAAGCTGATTTAATGGACGAATGAGCCTTTCAACGTATTAAAATACGTCTTATAATACGTATTTTAATACGTATTATAAGACGTATTATTTTTATCTACGATTTTGACCTGATCCCGCTTTTTTCCGGATTTAACGTTGTAATGGCCACAGATTGAGACTTTGGCATTATTATTGCGTATCAACCTTTTTACAAAAAATACGTATAAGGGAAATTTAAAAACGATTTTAAACAGAGTGAACAGCATAAAATACAGCGGAATGAATATGAGTAACAGCAATTGCAAAATCGGAGTTCAAAAATTCTCTGATCTCTGTAACATGCTGTATAATAGTAATATATGCTATAGTATTTTTTTGAAGAGCATGACTGATGTTAATAAAATAATTATGCTGTTAATATTTCTGATGCTCAGCCGATACAATGTATTATCAGATTACATATTTTCGCACCAATTATAAAAAAACAATAGTATTAATTTAAAACCAAATTATCCTTTAAAAGAAACCGATGAATTTATTCATCACCAGCTATGAATGCTAACAATAATGAGGCTACGGCTGTCCGTGGAGAAAGCCGCCTCGTGGGTCGTTCTTCTGAAGAAGAGCCTGGCGCGAAAACCATGATTTTTTCGCAAAAAGAGATCCCAACACCGTTAGTTAGCAACAGAAGCACGGACTTCCGGAACCGCTTCTTCCCCCTAACGACTATTGAATCCTGGAATGATTGGAAATGGCAGCTCAGAAATTCAATTACTAATATTGATGAGCTAAAGAAAATCATGAAATTATCCGAGAAGGAGATTATGGCTATCAATAATCTGAAAGGCCGTCTCCCGATGCGGATAACTCCGTATTTTGCGTCTCTGATCTATAATACAGGTTATTCTCATCCGCTTCGCCGAAATGTAATACCGGTCGTTGAGGAATTACTGCATACTACTACTGAACAGTCTGATCCTTTGCATGAAAAGTCATTTTCACCTGTAAAGGGCATTGTACACAGATATCCCGACAGGGTACTGTTTACCGTAACACAGGTCTGCTCAAACTACTGCAGATATTGTACCCGCTCACATTCGGTTGGTAAGCTTGATAAGCTCGGCAGGCAGGATTTCGAGAAAGCATTCAGCTATATAGGCTCCCATAAGGAAGTAAGGGACGTCCTGATAAGCGGAGGAGATCCTCTGACGCTTACTGACGAGATCCTCGATTATATACTGTATAATATAAGGAAGATAGAGCATGTTGAGATAATCCGGATCGGAACAAGAGTTCCGGTTGTATTGCCTCAGAGAATAACAGACAATCTTGTAAGCATTCTCAGGAAATATCATCCGCTGTTAATCAGTCTTCATTTCTCACATCCGGCTGAAATAACCCAGGAATGTGCAGAAGCATGCATAAAGCTGGCTGATAATGGATTCCCTCTTGGAAGCCAGACTGTCCTGCTTAAAGGCATCAATGATAATGTTCCCGTAATGAAGGAGCTCATGCATAAGCTTCTTAAAATAAGGGTACGGCCATACTATCTTTATCAGTGTGATCTTATTCCCGGTTCAAGTCATTTCAGGACAACAGTGAAAAAAGGACTTGAGATAATAAAGGGTCTGAGAGGCTTCACAAGCGGATATGCTGTTCCGACATATGTTGTTGACGCCCCCGGCGGCGGAGGAAAGATCCCTTTGCTCCCCGATTATGTGGTTGAACACAACGATGAAAAGATAGTACTGCGCAATTACAAGGGTATTTTGTGCGAATATCCTGAAAAATAGGCTGTTAATGAAAGTTGGTCTGACGTATGACCTGCGGTCGTGGTATCTCGACCGTGGGTATTCCATGGAGGATACTGCCGAATTTGATAAGCAGGAGACAGTTGATGCAATTGACACTGCGCTCAGAAAGATGGGATTTGAAACCGATCTGATCGGAAACAGTTTCCAGCTTATAGAAGCGCTTTCTTCAGGAAAGAGATGGGATCTTGTTTTCAATATTGCAGAAGGTCTTTATGGTGACGGCAGGGAATCTGTAGTGCCTGCGATCCTCGATCAGTATAAAATTCCATATGTGTTCAGCGGACCCGTGATTATGGGAGTTTCACTGAACAAATACCTTACCCGGCTTATTGTCGCCGCTGCAGGCGTTCCGGTAAGCCCGGGAATGATGATTTCGTCTCCGGCAGATATAATAAAATGTAAGCTGGAATATCCCCTCTTTATCAAACCTGTTTCGGAAGGAACAGGCAAGGGGATAACAGAGAAGAATCTTTTAAGAACTCCTTCTGAACTGAAAGAGATGGCTGAATTTCTTCTTGGACGTTTCAACCAGCCGGCTCTCGTGGAAGAATATCTTCCCGGCAGGGAGTTCACAGTGGGTGTCATTGGTACTGGTGAAGATGCTGTTGCAATCGGTGGAATGGAAATAGAATGCCGTGATAATTATCCGTATTCTGTTGAATTTAAAGAGAATTACCAGGAGTATTGCAAATATATCCCTATGCCGTCTGATTATTCGGACGAATGCAAAAAGGTTGCCCTGGACGTCTGGAAAGCTCTGGGGGCAGTTGATGGCGGAAGAGTCGATGTTAAAGCCGACCGGAACGGGAGAGTCTGTTTCATGGAAGTAAATCCCCTTGCAGGATTACATCCGGTTCATTCGGATCTTCCGATACTCGCAAGAATGAGCGGCATTGACTATCAGACCTTGCTGGAAGGGATCGTAAGATCTTCACTTGAACGTCATAACCTAAGGCTATGAGCAGAAAGAAGTGCTGCATATTATTTAATCAGCCGCATGAAAATGCACTGGCCGACGAACTCGATGTACTTGACCAGGTTGAGTTTGTTGAGACCAATCTTCATAAGATAGGAGTTGAGACATACAGAAAGGGGATCACGAATGATTTTATGAGGGAAGTGGCTGAACTTGCTGCAGAAAAGCCCGATTTCGTTTTCAACCTTGTAGAATCGATCACAAACAAGGGAGAGTTATGTTATTTTATCCCGGCTTTGCTGAATGTACATTCAATCCCTTATACCGGTAATCCGGTTGAGGCTATGTTCATAACTACAAGTAAGGCTTTTACTGTCAAAATCCTGAAGCAGGCAGGCATAAACAATCCCGGAGGTTTTCCTCCTTCCCAGTGTAACCAGCTGATTACAGGAAACATGTATATAATAAAGCCGGTATGGGAAGATGGGTCGCTTGGAATAACCGGAGAATCTGTATTCACCTTTACACCTGAGATGGCAGAAAAGCTGAAAAAATATGACGATACACACTGGCTCATCCAGGATTTTATTGACGGCAGGGAATTCAATATCAGTGTTCTGTCGGGTGAAAACGGACCTGAAGTAATGCCTCCTGCAGAAATGGTTTTTCACAATTCCTGGGACGATAAGCCTAAAATCGTTGATTTCAGGGCTAAATGGGAAGAGGGTACTTTTGAATATGAAAACACAATAAGGGATTTCCCCGGTGATAAGCTAAATCCGTTACTTAAAAAGCGGATTGATGAAATTGCGCTCAAGTGCTGGAAGATATTTGACCTCAAAGGATATGCAAGGGTCGATATACGTGTTGACAGTAACGACATTCCCTATGTTATAGAAGTAAATGCCAACCCCTGCATGTCACCCGACAGCGGACTTGTTGCAGCGACAAGGGCTGCCGGACTGGCATTTACTGATGTCCTCAGCCGGATAATAAATGATCTGAATAATTAGAATTATATGGAAATTTCTGAAGGAATAAGGCGGGAAGACAAGAAGCGTCTTGAAGAAATTCTTATTTCATCAGGTTATTTTTACGATTTTGAAATAAGCACTGCCCTTGAACTTGCTGATGAAACCATTTCCAAAGGTATGGAAATGAGTGGTTATTACTGGTTTAAGGCTACGGAAGGAAATGAGGTCCTTGCATTTGCAAATTACGGAAAGAATGAGTTCTCGGTTCATTCATGGGAACTCTACTGGATAGCAGTTCACCAGGATTTCAGGAACAAAAAAATTGGCAGAGTGCTTTTAAAGGCTATTGAAGAAAAAGTAAAACAACGAGGCGGCAGGATATTATGGATAGAGACCTCCGGCCGTCCATTATATGCGCCAACCGAAGAGTTTTACAAAAGAAACGGTTATGAGCTTCAGGCCAGCCTTAAGGATTTTTACGGACCCGGTGATCCCAAGCAGATATATGCCCGTGTTTTATAAATATTCTTATTTTTGCAACCTTTATTCTGGTATTACTGTATAATATCGGATTTTAAGTCGCCTAAAAAATGAAGGGATTATATACAATTATTCTGCTTGCATTCTCAAATACTTTCATGACGTTTGCATGGTACGGACATCTGAAGCTGAAATCCGTTGATAAATTTCATAATATCGGTCTGATGGCTATAGTGCTTCTGAGCTGGGGCATTGCCTTTTTTGAGTATTCCCTGCAGGTACCTGCCAACAGGATAGGATACGCCGGGAACGGAGGCCCATTCTCTCTTGTCGAACTTAAAGTGATCCAGGAGGTCATGTCACTTACTACTTTTACAATATTTACGCTTATACTGTTCAGGAACGAACAGCTCAGAATGAATCATCTGATAGGATTCGGATTCCTTATCCTGGCGGTTTATTTTATTTTCAAACGGTAGAGGCGCCCAACCTGGGCGCCTCTACCGGAGACGCCCAATTTGGGCATCTCTACCGTTACGGCAATCTGGGATATATCATTTAATCAGATTGGCATTGTAGTACCCGGGCTGACCGGTGACTTCTTCCCCGAGCCATGATGGTTTGTCAAACTGCTGCGTTTCAGACTGAAGCTCCAGCTCTGCAATGATAAGTCCTTCATTTTTGTCGTGAAAGACATCAACCTCATAGGTCCATTGCCCGAAAGGAACAATATACCTGGTCTTTACAATTTTCCCCGGAAGGCAGATCTTCATCATTTCGAGGCAATCCTGAACAGGTACCGGAAATTCCCATTCTCCCCGTGTTATCGAATTTTCAACCGCCCTGCCTTTTACAGTCAGAAATGCTTTATCATCTGCTATTCTCAGGCGTATGGTTTTCTGATCATCAATGGATAAATAGGTCTGAATGACCTTTATCTCCCTCACTGCCAGATGTCTGAATGGCCCCCTGACCAGAAATTTACGTTCAATTTCCTTCCCCATATTAATAAATATTACGATTCTCACACTCTCCTCTTCCCCTTTTCTCCCACTCTCCTCTTCAAAAATTATTTCTGCAAGATATTTTAATTATGATTATTTTTAATTTGCGATAAAGAAAAATATGGAAGTAAAAATTGAACGGGGCTGGAACGAGAAACTGAAAGATGAATTTAACAAGCAATATTTTGTAAATCTGTCAGAATTTGTCAGGAAGGAATATCAGACAACACGAATTTTCCCGCCCGGATCTCTAATATTCAATGCATTCAATTTATGCCCTTTTGATTCGGTGAAGGCTGTAATAATAGGACAGGATCCATACCACGGGCCTGGTCAGGCACATGGTTTATGTTTTTCTGTCCGGGAGGGTATTGATTTTCCTCCCAGTTTACTGAATATATTCAGGGAAATCGAATCTGATCTGGGCTATAAGACCCATGCCACGGGAAACCTTGAAAGGTGGGCTGCACAGGGAGTCCTGCTTTTAAATGCCACACTGACAGTCAGGGCTCATCTTGCCGGATCTCATCAGAGGAAGGGATGGGAAGAGTTTACAGATGCAGTTATAAGAATACTGAACCGGGATAAGGATCATCTTGTTTTTTTTCTCTGGGGAGCCTATGCCCAGAAGAAGGGAGAATCTATTGACAGGGGGAGGCACCTGGTGCTGGAGTCAGTTCATCCTTCCCCTCTTTCTGCATCGCGCGGCTTCTTTGGAAATAAACACTTCAGCAGGTGTAATGCCTGGCTCAGTGATCATGGGATTGACCCGGTCGACTGGAGATAGAATGTGTATTTTGTTATTTAATTTTCTTCAGGGCGTCAGTTATAATCCCGGTTATCTCTTCTGTTTCCTCAAAACCAAGAGACATCCGTAACATTCCGGGTTCGGGGTATTTTTCGCCCCAGACTGATTCGACGGGCATAATAATGGTTCTTGGATCACCAAGTGTAGGGATAACCTTGATTTTTTCAGAAACCGTTTCAATGAATTCATTTCTACGTCTTCTTTTTTCTGCAGGAGATTTTCCGGCAAAATCGAAGGTTACCATTCCACCGAATCCCTTATTACCGAAAAGAATTTTCGCTTCGTTATGAGCCGGATGATCTTGCAATCCGGGATACCACACTCTTGAAATGACCTCCGATCCCTGAAACAATGCTGCTATAGCTTCTGCATTCCGGCATTGCTGTTTAAATCGCAAACTGAATGTCAGTATCTGTGTCGACAGTCTGTAAGCATCATCAGCTGAGAGCATATGTCCTGTATAACGTCTGTATTTGATAGCTGATTTCATTAATGCTTCATCATTGCCGCAAACAGCACCCGCTGTCAGGTTACCATGGCCTGAAAAATATTTTGTAGCACTGTGGATCACTATATCGGCTCCATGATCAGCCGGTTTGAAAAGGTATGGAGTGGCAAATGTATTATCGACAATAATTTTAACGCCATATTTCTTTGCAATACTGAATATACCGATTGCATCCGGCACCACCAGTAAAGGATTTGAAATGATCTCTACATAAACAAGTTCAGGTCTGATATCCCTCACAATGGATTCAAATTCATCAAGGTTGTACTTACCATTTACCGGATTGAATTCGCGGATATCGATTCCCCGGCGCTTTATTAATATTTCATCCGCAAATGATATTGTACCACCGTAGATTTCGCTGAAAAAGAGCCAGAGTCGTTTATCACCGGCATCCTGGAACAATGAAAGGGCTACATCGATTGCCGCCATTCCCGACTCTACAAGGATAGTCCATTTTGTGCCTTCAAGTTTCTGAACTTCCAGTTCGGCAGCCTCTACAGTAGGATTGCGGTAACGTGAATAGAGATAATGATCCGGTATCCTTTCAGGATCAGATTCACCACGGTATGCTTCGGCAATTGTTTCGGCATCATAAAGTTCAAAGCCGGAATCCCTGTAAATGGGCATCCGTGCGCTGTTAACCGGTTTATTTTTCATGGGAGTTATGGATTTATCATGGATCAAGGGCTTCATCCAGTATTACATCACTTATCGAAAGTACCTTTTTACTCATATCAGAGATATAAACTTCATATGTGATTCTCATAAGCCCGATATATTGCATATATGTACTGTTCACAGTTCCGGTTGAAAAGATCTCACCATTGATCAGTGCTTTAATTTCTGCCTTTGGAAAGGCAATTGAAACCCTCTGATAGCCTGATGTCGCACCGGGACTGATGGTACCGAGCTTTTTTATATTTCCGGCAGTGTCCCGCACACCTGCAGTATTTATTATCACATCACGAAGGATTTCGGTTCCCTGTAAATTTCTGACCCTGATATCGGTAGGGCCTTCAGGTTCCCACTCAGTTTTTTTCTTACATGCAAATGCAGTAACAAGAATTAAAAGAACAAACAGATACTTTTTCATTGACAGGATGTATTTCAGATCACAATAATGAGACCTGAAATAAATCCGATAAGTTGCACCGGTCAGATAATTTCAAGGGAATTTGAGGGAACCCACCCTTTATTACCGTCCGGCAACCTTATTTCACGCCATTCACCAACCTCATCTTCAACAGTAACCTTCAGGCCCTCATGGATCACGAACAGATCGGTACCGCTGTCATCGGGAGAGCTTTTTCCGTTGACCACCGGGCTGAATATAATCGCCTTATTGCTTTCATACAGCAGATCCTTGTTACGGATTGTAAAAGCCAGGGATGCAAAAGAAAAAACAAGGGCTGTAATGGCCAGCCAGAATCCGGCGACCTTTAGCTTATACTTTGAAGAATAGAAATATACTGAAAGAAAGATCAGACAAAGGACAAATAGTACCAGGCTTATTGCCGCCCAGCTGTTTGAGGACAGAAGGAGCGACATGAAGTCGTACCATTTTACAAAAAACAGCTCCGGTATTTCGTCAAGCCTGTCAACAACAAGTGTCCTTGCGATCTGAAGGTTGTAATTAATATCTTCATCAGCCGGTTTTCTGAGGTGTGCCCTTTCAAAAAATAGTATTGCTCCAGGTGTATTATTAAGCTTGAAATAAGCATTGCCGATATTATATTCAAGCTCTGCCGACCGGTAACCGGCAGAATATAATCCTGTCCATTCTTCAAGCGCCTGTGAATAATCACCGGCTGAAAAGTATGTTGCACCTCTTGAGAACCTATCTTCCGGTGAATCCTGTGATATTGATCTTACCGGAATAAGCATCAGCAATATCAGTGCGGTTATATTAAGCTTTTTCAGACGCATTTCTGTTACATTGAATTTTCGACCGACTTAATAAATCCCGAAGCATTTTCATAGATTGCAGTAAGTTCAGTTCCCGATGATGCAGGTGCATACCTGGCATATTCGCATTTATCGAGAAGACCGGTAAGATTTTTGATCTTTTCTTCGCCAATTCCTTTTTCAGCAAGAGCAGCCAGAGCACTGTTTCGTGTAAGGTCTGAAACAGGGATATTCAGCTTATCACTCAGATACCCCCAGAGCGCTTTAAGGATCTCTTCATAGAACCTGTCTGTTTCACCCTTTTTCAGGCAGGCTGATGCTTCTTTGAGTCTTCCGGCGGCCACTTTACCTGCTTTACGGTTCCTTACAGCCGTAATATCAGCATTTCTCCTGATGTGCTCCCGCCTTGCGAACAGTATCACAAGGAAAATAAGCAGCGTAATAGGATATGCCAGCCGGAATGGCTGCTTTTTGATCAGAAGGTTTGCCGATTTAAGAAGCTTCCCGGCATTATTTCTTATAAAGCGGATATCTTTTCCGACATATTTCACATCTTCCCTTGATATTCCTCCGTATACAGTCATTTCAGAACTTTGTTCGCTTCCTTTTCTTGCATGGAACCTGTATCCGGGGGTTTCCAGCCTTTCATATTTTCCGGTTGAAGAATTAAAAAAGGAATATCTGACGGGAGGTATTGAAAAGTCGCCATAATGACGGGGAATAAGAAGGTATTCGAAAGTTCTCTGACCTGCAGCACCGCTTAAGGAATTTCTTATCTCATCAGTGATTTTTGGATCATACACTTCTATATCCGGGGGCAGGTTAAGGACAGGTGCTTCTGCAAGCTTAAGGTTACCACTTCCTGAAACGGCTATTTTAAGCGTTACAGCATCATTTACGTTTACAGTATCTCTGTTTATATCTGATTTTACATTTATTTTTCCGACAATTCCGGAAAAATCATCAGGTTTTGTTCCGGGAAGTGGTTTAACTGTAATTTTCACAGGCTTGCTTACCACTGCCTGAGGTACAGTCGTATATGTGGAAAAGAAATCTCCAAAGAAAGGATCAGAACGTCCGGTTTTCTGTTGTACCAGAACTGTGATCTGGACCGGATCGATTGTAATTTCTCCGGTTACCTGAGGATAAAGGAGGAATTGCTGGAGAACTCCTGTTCCGTATACGGTTCCGTTAACATTTTCCTGTTTCAGCGAATTAAGCGGAGGGGTTTCAAGATCAGTCTTAAGAAATCCGGTGAACGAGGGGTATTTGATTTCGTTTATTCCTGAAAGATTGACCCTTGTATAGAGCTTTACAATAGCTGAAACCGGTTCTCCTATATATACTTCTTTTCTGCTGAGTGCCAGATCGAGCGAAATCTGTCCTCCGGCTGGTGATGACTGAGGCACCCCCTGCTGACCAGAACCTGTACCAGGTTGAGCAGCTGGCTGTTGTGTGCTCCCACCACTTACCTCAATATACAATGAATCGGAATAATAAGTTTTATTTTTTATTGTTACCCCTGCCGGCGGAATCACAAATTTACCTTCGTTTATGGCTTGCAGATAATATATGTAGGAATATGAGGTCTCACTTGTCATCCGTCCGTTTATCCACTGCGTACTCTGGCTGTATGAAGTCTGGGGGCCCATCAGCTTGTAAAATCCCTCAAATGAAGGAGCAATAAATTCACCTTCCCTTGTATTGATTGTCCAGCTGACAGTGAACTGTTCCCCGGCCTGTACGACCGAAGGATATTCGGCCCGGACAGTTATGTCCTGAGCCTTCACTGAAAAAGACAGTAGTAAAACAATATATATTAAAACAAGGTTCTTCATCCTTTACATATAGTATTACCAGTTCCTTAGAGTCCGGACCTGTTCCTTCTTTGCCTTTGCAAGTTTAACCTTTTCCTGAACATCTTTTTCCTCATTAGCCAGGGAATTAAGGATCCTTTCAGCATCCTCCTTCGACACAGCCTGCTGTTGTTGCTGTTGTTGTTGTTCTTGCTGTTGCTGCTCCTTATTCTTATCCTGCTGGTTTTCGCTATTCTTATCCTGCTGATCCTTATTATCCTGGTTTTCCTTGTTCTGGTCCTGATTTTGCTGCTGTTGCTGCTGCTGTTGTCTCAGCAAGTCCTGGGCATAGCCGAGGTTATACTTTGCTTCCATGTTATCAGGATCAAGTTTCAGCGAAGCCTTATATGCGTCAATACTTTCAGCAATCTTATTTCCCATTAGCAGGGAATTGCCAAGATTATAAAGGCTTGCTGATTTTTTCATCCTGTCCTCGTTCATGTCAAAATTCTGCGAAAACTGTTTTCCTGCCTCATCAAATTTCTTTTGCCTGTAAAGAGCATCACCGGTATTGAAAACAGCATCGGCTGAGGTATTGTTTTTATCCAGAGCTTTTCTGTATGAGATCTCTGAATCGGGATATTTTTCCTTCTCATATTCCCTGTTTCCCTGCCGGATAAATTTTTTATCTCCCTGGGACCATACAGTCTGTATTGAGAGAAGAAACAGACAGATTAACATCATTAACTGCATTCTTCCCGGTTTAAAGTATGTATTAATCATATGCATACTCTTTGAAAAGATCATAATTTGTATCTGAACAACTTAATATCAGCCAGTTTCCTGTTCTTTCTGTCCATTATAATAAATTCGGTGAGGAGGAAGATAAGGGCAAGTATGGCGAAAATTCTGAACTGGTCATTATATTCTGTGAACATTTTACTTTCCAGTTCCTCTTTCTTCATATTCCTGATCTCGTTAAAGATCTCATCGAGGCCAATATTTGTATTGCTGGCTCTGACATAGTTGCCTGAAGTACTGATGGCAATTTTCTTGAGGATATCTTCATCGAGCTTTGTGATAACCGTATTCCCTTCAGCATCTTTCAGGAAGTCTGTGTTGCCTCCTCCTTTTACGGATACAGGGACACCTTCAACAGATCCGATACCTATTGTGTGAACAACAATACCTGCTTTTGCAGCTTCTGATGCAGCTGAAACCGGGTCATCCTCATGATTTTCCCCGTCGGTTATTATGATCAGTGCCCTGCTTTTATTTTCACCGGGACTGAAAGATCTCATGCCAAGTTCTATTGCAGAACCTATTGCTGTTCCCTGCTTTGGTACCATATCGGGGCTTATCGTGGACAGGAACATCTTTGCTGAAATATAGTCGGTGGTGATGGGGATCTGAGTATATGCATCACCTGCAAAGACAATCAGACCTATTTTGTCGTTATCGAGATTATCAATAAGTCTGGTAAGAGCTTGTTTTGCCCTTGTAAGACGGTCGGGCTGGATATCCCGGGCAAGCATTGAATTACTTACGTCGAGTGCGATTATTACTTCCACACCCTGTTTTCTGACCTCTTCGAGCTTTGATCCGAACTGAGGCCGTGCAAGGATAATAATTACAGATGTCAGTGCAATTATTCGTAGAAAAAGCTTGATATTGGGTCTTATTGAGGAATACTCTGGCATAAGCTTTTTTACCAGTCCCGGATCACCGAATTTTTGCAGGGCTTTATTTTTTCGCCACTGGTAAAACATCCATAAAGCAGCAATTACCGGAAGCAGGAGCAACAGGTACAGAAAGCCGGGGTTTGCGAATCTGAATAACTGCATCTTTTTAATGTTCAGGTAATGTTTTTATAGATTGTTAACCGTAATAGTATCTCAAGTGCAAGCAGGGCGAAGGCAATAGCTGCTGGTATCATGAACTTCTCCTCTCTCCTTGTGAATTGTCTTACATCGATCTTTGATTTTTCCATCTTATCTATCTCAGCGTACACCTGTACAAGTTTGTTGTTGTCGGTAGCCCTGAAATACCGGCCGCCTGTTTTTTGGGAGATCTCCCTGAGTATCGCTTCATCTATTTCAACCGGCATATTCTGGTATTGCACTCCGAAAGGAGTCTGGACAGGGTAAGGAGCTGTTCCCATCGATCCTACGCCTATAGTATAAACCCTGATGCCAAAGGTTTTGGCAATATCGGCAGCAGTTGCAGGAGCAATTTCTCCCCGGTTGTTCACACCGTCGGTAAGGAGAATAATGACTTTGCTCTTCGCTTCGGAGTCCTTGATCCTGTTTACCGCCGTGGCAAGGCCGTTCCCAATAGCTGTTCCATCTTCTATCATTCCGCTCTTAAGTTCCCTCATCAGGTTGATCAGAACCGCATGATCGGTCGTAAGAGGGCACTGGGTAAAGCTTTCACCGCTGAATACCACCAGTCCGATCCTGTCATAAGGCCGCCCGGAAATAAACTCTGTTGCCACATTCTTTGAAGCCTCAAGCCTGTCGGGCTTAAAATCGCGGGCAAGCATACTACCTGATATGTCAAGGGTAAGAATGATATCGATACCCTCTGTCGTGACATCCTGGAACCTGTCGGTTTTCTGTGGACGGGCAGCTACAATAACAAGAAGCATAATTGCTGTGGTGTTAAATGCAAACAGTACATGACGGAGCCAGTTGCGGAAGCTTTTCCCCGAATTGCTGAAAGCATTTGAATCAGGCATCCTGACAGAAGCTAATGTCTTTTGCTGCCTTAAAATATAATATGTTATAATTGCCGGGACAAGCACCAGCAACCAGAGAAAAGCGGGATCGGCAAATGTTATTCCTTTCATTCTTTTTTCTCCTTTAAGCTGTTTCCATCAATTTCCTCCTTCGGCTCTTCCTTTATCTCTTCGTGGAGTTTTGTAAGATCGACGAACTGCCATGCATTTTCAAAATGAAGATCATTTTCCGAAGGATCGGGTTTATATTTGGCAAACTTAACAAGATCAGATCCATTAAGGATAGTTTTGATTCTCTGGAAGTTATCATCTTTTCTGAACCCTGTTTTAAGAAGTTCTTCGAGTGTTTCTGAAGTAGTCATTTCCAGCGAATAAACACCATACCTGTCTTCAAGATATTGCCGCAGGATTTCCGTGAGGCGTGAATAGTATTGCTTAACCTCGCCTTTCTGCCAGAGTTTTTCCTCTTTTAGTTTCTCAAGACTGCGGAAGGCTTTCACATGAGCAGGTTCATTTATAATAACAGGTTCCTGACCTGGCTTTGTTTTTCTGAACCTTCTGATCAGCCTTATTATAACCCATACGAGTGCAGCAGCAAGCAGTGCGAACAGCAGCCAGGGAAGCACTTCTCCGGCTGTAAGCGGAGCTTTGTACGGACCCACAATATCGTAGATTTTTGCTGTTGTATCAGACGGAGCTATTCTTACTCTCATAACCTCGAGCATGGAATAATCCGAGTAAAATCTCTTCAGACCTGTTTCTGATGTTAGTTCGGCATATGTTGGAGGTACTTCGTAAAAACCTGAGTCGAAAGATGTTATAAGATACCTTTTTGTTATTCTCAACCTGCTTGCATCCAGAGAAAGAGTATCGGTTACCGGTCCTGAGAGTATTTCAATGTTTTTCAGGAGGGTATCTTTGTGAGTAGCTATGTCCAGGCTGAGTCCCGAAGGCTGATCCACAGTGACAGTATAGTTTATCTGGTCGCCTATATAGATCCTTGAAGTGTCAAACACAGCTTTTACAGTTACTTCCTGTGAAACGGCTGCTGAGAAGTTGATTGAAAGTAACAATAATATGTATATCCTTGTCCTCACCTGCTTTTAAAAAGTCTTATTAATGGCTGAACATAATCCTCTCCTGTATTAATAAAAGCTGAATCCACACCGCATCTTCTGAACACAGCGCTGATCTTTGTTATGTGATCGTTCCACCACTGCATATACGCATTACGGGTATTTTTGGAGGAGGTGTCTATCCATTTCTCCTTTCCATTCTCAGCATCGGCAATTTTAACGAAACCGATATCAGGGATAGCTGTCTCAGCCCTGTCGTATACTTTTATTGCAGCTATATCATGTTTATTGGAGGCGATGCGCAGTGCTTCTTCAAAATCGGGAGCCATAAAATCAGAAAGGATGAAAGCAGTACAACGTTTTTTTATTGCATTTGTAAGGAATCTGAGAGGAACATCGAGGTTGGTCTGATTGCTCTCAGGTCTGAAATCGAGAAGTTCCCTTATGATCCTCAGAATATGTTTCCTTCCCTTCTGTGGCGGAATAAACTTCCCGATCTTATCGGAAAAGAATATCACCCCTATCTTATCCTTATTCAAAATAGCTGAGAATGAAAGTATAGCGGCAATTTCAGTCATTACATCCTTTTTAAAATTCATTGTAGTCCCGAAGCTTCCCGAACCGCTTACATCAATAAGAAGCATTACTGTCAGCTCTCTTTCTTCCTCATAAACTTTCACATACGGATGGTTGAATCTGGCAGTAACGTTCCAGTCAATCGTTCTTATGTCATCGCCATACTGATATTCCCTTACTTCACTGAAGGCGATACCTCTTCCCTTGAAAGCGCTGTGGTACTCGCCCGCAAAAATATGCCTGGTAAGTCCACGGGCTTTTATTTCAATCTTCCTAACCTTTTTTAAGAGGTCTGTCGCTTCCATTTATCAACATTTGTTAACTCCTGAGTACCCCCTTCCCCGCCTTCCCCAGGGGGGAAGGAGTAAGAATCACCGGACTAAGCCAATTAATTTACGATAATTACCCCTTCCCCTTAGCCTTAAGGGGAAGGGCAGGGATAGGGTTATAATTTTTATGGAACTTCAACAACATTAAGTATTTCGGCAATGATCTTATCCTGATTTACATTTTCAGCTTCAGCTTCGTAAGTAAGGCCGATCCTGTGGCGCATAACATCTAAGCAGACAGCTCTTACATCTTCAGGGATTACATATCCGCGTCTTCTGATAAAAGCATATGATTTTGCAGCTATGGAAAGATATATTGATGCTCTGGGTGAAGCGCCGTAAGAGATCATGTTCTTAAATGCCGGCAGGCCATACTTCTCCGGATTTCTGCTGGCAAAAACAATATTAAGGATATAATTTTCAATCTTTTCGTCCATATAAACTTCCCTCACAATATCACGGGCTCTGACAATATCGTCAGTTTTGAGGACAGAGCTTGTTTTCGGGAATTCCTTCGCAAGGTTTTCCCTGATAATAAGCTTTTCCTCTTCCATTGACGGGTAGTCTATAATGACTTTGAGCATGAACCTGTCGACCTGCGCTTCGGGCAGCGGGTAAGTTCCCTCCTGCTCTATCGGATTCTGGGTCGCCAGTACTAGGAAGGGTTCTCCGAGCCTGAATGTAGATTCGCCGATGGTTACCTGTCTTTCCTGCATGGCTTCAAGAAGTGCGCTCTGAACCTTTGCCGGTGAACGGTTTATTTCATCGGCAAGGATGAAATTAGCGAAGACAGGTCCTTTTTTTACAAGGAACTCTTCTTTCTTCTGACTGTAGATCATTGTTCCGATCAGGTCTGCCGGCAGCAGGTCGGGTGTGAACTGTATCCTGCTGAATTTAGCGTCAATTATTGATGCAAGCGATTTTATCGCCAGCGTTTTAGCCAGTCCTGGAACACCTTCAAGAAGAATATGACCATTTCCGAGGAGGCCTATCATCAGGCTCTCTACCAGATGCTTCTGGCCAACAATAACCTTGTTCATCTCAATCCGGATGATGTCTACAAAAGCGCTTTCCCTTTCGATCTTTTCATTCAGAATCTTTATGTCTGTGGTCTGATCCATATCTTGAATTTTAGTCCGCAAATTTAAATAAACAATAATGAAACCGCTACCGTCAAACGTTTTTTATACGGGTACACAAAAAAAGCCGGGTAAATAATAAAATGGTGTTAAGGACTGTTAAAGTTCTGTTAAATAACCATAAGGCTATTCTTCGACTGACAGCGGATTCCATTTGAATTCCGCTCTTACCGAGCTTCTGACAGCAAGTATTAGGAGGACAGGAAGGAAAGCGCCATTTGATGAGTGTGGAAATATCAGCAGAACAAAAAACCACATTACATTCAGGACAAAAACTATCCTGAACCACATATACCATCTTCTATTAAACAATACTGAGATCAGACATAAAATTATAAAAGGGCTCAGCCAAATAATATTTGGGTTCATTTTCATCTGCTGATGATCGGTGAAGAAATTGAAAAACAACATCATAAGGGCAAGTACGGAGAAAACTGAAAAAATCAGAGTATCAAATATCCTGTTCGGTTTCTTAGTTCTGAAGAGTGCGGAAGCTATAATAACAAGTATCAGTAAAAGTGAAAATATAACAATTGGTGATGTGAAGAATTTCGATTTTTCACTTTTACCGGAACTTTCAAGAACGGTGTCGGGATTTGTCAGCAGGGGTATCATTTTCCCTCCGCGGTTAATTACAATATCCGAAAGGCCCTGTTGCATATCGACCGGCAGGAACATTCTGTCGCGGACAGAAGCTTTCTTATTCCCGGGAATTCCCATTAACAGGTCTATACCTGCTTCGAGCCAGGGGGACTTCTGCAGGTACTTGTTTACCATGAATCTGAATGTAGGAGGATCTCCGTCAAGATCCGGGGGATAAACCATCGCGTTTCCTGTTGATTTTTCAAGCAGATCTCTGATGCGGGTTGAACAGTCATCATAGAAAAAATCGTATCTGTACTTTATGTTTTCAGGTTTCAGGTTTTCGTCGATGAGCTCGAGCATTTTTATGATCTCAGGTGGTTCGAGGTTTATCTTCTGTGACTGAACCCACCTCCCCTCCATAAAATATTCCTGGATAAAGCGTTCATATGTAGTGACCCCGAGCATATATTCAAGTCTGCCTCTTGCAAACTTCCAGGCAAAAGCAGGCGTGCTGAAATCAAACACTCCCCAGTTATATACCCTGTCAGTACCTGCCGTATGATCTACTATCCTGAGGGCACTATGCCCCCACCTCGAGTATGTTTCAGTCCCGGGACCGCAGGTCAGCAGGTAAACATCCGGAACACCTTCTCCGGCTGAATAAAGACTGGTGCTGATTGTTAGAAATAAAGCTGACAGAACAAATAAAAACTTTTTCATGGCTTATCCTTTAGGGGTCAATGAATATTTCTTCAGAATACGAAAGTGCGAATAACTCCCGAAATAGCAGTAATTATGCCGGCATTTTTTTAATTTTTATTAAATTGCCACGAATATTTAATTCCGTTAAATCATGAAAAAGAAACTGTTTCCGGTTGTTATTGCAATATTTTTAATTTCAACATATTGTGCAAAAAATGTACCATTCCCTATAACCGATCTTCATATCCATCTTAAAGGCAATCTGGATATGGAAGCGGCAATTGCGAAATCAAAAGCTGAGAATATACAATACGGCATTGCTTTCAACTGTGGTCTGAAATTCCCGATACACAGCGACAGCCAGATCGATTCGGTCATAAATATGATGAAAAACTATCCGCAATTCTTTTCTGCCATGCAGGCTGAAGGACGTGAATGGGTAGATATCTTTTCAAGGGAATCGATGAACAAGTTCGATTATGTTTTTACCGATGCAATGACTTTTACAGATGAGAAAGGGCGGAGGAACAGGATATGGATGAAGGAAGAGACCTGGATTGATGATGAAGAGCAGTTCATGGATTATCTTGTCAATACAATTGTAAAGATCATGAATGAAGAACCGATAGATATATATGTGAATTCAACATTCCTGCCTGCACAGATGGCTGACCGTTATGATATGTTCTGGACACCGGAGCGGATGGACAAGGTAATAAATGCTGCAAAATCGAATAATATAGCGATTGAGATAAATAACAGGTACAAGATACCATCGGAAGCATTTATAAAAAGGGCGAAGAAGGCAGGTGTAAAATTCACTGTGGGAACGAACAATGCCGATGAGAACTTTTCGGGAGCTGAATATGCCCTGGACATGATAAAAAAATGCAGGCTTGCTCAGGATGATTTCTTCATGCCGGTTAATAAGAGGCTGAATGGACAACTTTGACATCCTCAGGACACTCAAATTCCTTCCGGGGATCATTCTGGGTCTTACCTTTCACGAATTCAGCCATGCATTTGTAGCTCACAGATGCGGGGATTCTACATCAAGAGATCAGGGAAGGGTTACACTGAATCCGTTAAGGCATATCGATCCGCTTGGATTTGTGATGTTATTGTTTGCAGGCTTCGGGTGGGCGAAACCGGTTGAATTCAACGAACAAAATCTCAGGAATCCCAAAACCGATCCCCTTAAGATAGCGGTATCCGGACCCTTATCAAATGCAATTCTTGCTGTTATCCTTTCTGTAATTTTTGCCATATTGTATAATTATGCTGATCTTCCTTATTATTCGGTAACATCTGAGATTTTTATATATGCAATTTATATAAACTGGGGACTTTTCATCTTTAACCTTATACCCGTACCTCCTCTTGACGGATCACACCTCCTGCTGGCTTACTTCAAAAAGTATCCGGCTCTGTACGAGGGCTTGTACAAATATGGCAGCTATATCTTTCTTGGAGTCATAATACTATCCCTTGTTTCCAGTATAAATTTATTGCCGATCTGGCCACTGGTGCAGTTCCTCGGCAACGGATTCCTGTCAGTACTGGGCTTCAATTTCCAATAAAAAGGGGTATAAGGAGTAGTTTCAGAGTTTCAGGGTTTCAGAGTTTCAGAGTTTCTGAGGATCAATTCAGGCTCAGGATCAACCTGCACCATGCATCCTGCAGGCAGCAGCATGCACTCCCGGCACATTTATTTTGAAATATTCTCCGGATTGTGTATTTTTCATGAAACTGGCTTGTTGTGAAAATACTTATTTTAATACAGTTATTGATTATGACAGGATGCAGCGAACCGCAGGCTGATAAATTTGAAGCTGCAAGGATCAGGATGGTCAGGAACCAGATACAGGATCGCGGAGTTATCAACACAGCAGTTCTTGACGCAATGAGAAAAGTGCCCCGACATCTGTTCACACCAAAGGAATATCAGGATCAGGCATACAATGATTATCCCCTGCCAATCGGGTATGGACAAACAATTTCACAGCCTTTCATTGTTGCATATATGACCGAAGCTCTGAAACCGGGAAAGAAAATGAAGGCTCTTGAAATTGGCACAGGGTCGGGCTATCAGGCTGCAGTACTTGCTGAAATAGTGGATAAGGTTTTTACAATCGAGATCGTTCCGGAACTTTCAGCTGAGTCAGCTGAAAGGCTTAAAAAGATGGGATATGAAAATATTACATGCAGGTCCGGTGATGGTTATCAGGGATGGCCGGAGCAGGCACCCTTTGATATCATAATTGTGACTGCAGCGGCGGAGAAAATACCTCAACCGCTTATCGATCAGCTCGCAGAGAACGGAAGGCTGATCATTCCAATAGGTGCACCTGCTGCTGTTCAGGAGCTTATCCTGATAACAAAAAAGAATGGTAAAACGATTGAAAAGCGACTGACTTACGTTAGATTTGTACCTTTCAGAAGATTGTAATTTCCATCCGGGAAGGAGAGTCAGAGATTACAACAGGATAAACAGATAATTATATGAAACCCAATTCTTCCCTGGTAACACAGGAGATCCTGAAAATATTATCAAAAGACAGGATCAGAACTAATTTACTCAGGAAATCAGAACAAAGGGCGCTTTCATACCTTGTTCAACGTATACCTTCGTGGGTATTCCCTGATCTCCTGACCTTTATCGGCTTTTTAGGCAGTCTTACGGTTTTGCTGAGTTTTATTTTAGCAACTTATTTAAACAGGTACTTTCTTCTGTTAAGTCTGGCAGGGTTCTTTATAAACTGGTTTGGAGACTCACTTGACGGCAGGCTGGCGATCTACCGGAACAAATCGAGAAAATGGTATGGATTTTCTCTCGATCTCTCAGTCGACTGGATAACCACAATCGTAATTGGCCTTGGATTTGTTTTTTATACGGAAGGTGTCGGTGAACTTCTCGGGTATGGATTCGTTGTGCTTTATGGCTGGGCAATGATAACTACTCTTCTCAGGTATAAGATAACAGGAGAATATACGATTGATTCAGGATTACTCGGACCGACAGAGGTAAGGATAATCATTTCAGCAATTCTGGTGGCAGAAGTCATTATTAAAGGTTCTATCGTCTGGGTATCGGGATTAGCATGCATCATTCTCCTTATAGTTGATATCCATGATTTACTGAAACTGCTCAAGGTGGCAGCAGAGAAGGATGGAAAAGAGAGTGTTCAGGCTGAGGCTAAGGTTAAGGCGAAGGCTGAGATTAAGGGTAAGGGTAATGCAGGGGTTGAGGTTAAGGCTGAGGCTAAGGGTAAGGCTGAGGCAGAAAAGGAAGCTTAGTGAAATGTACCAATGATTTCTAAAAGATGGAGCGTAAGACCTTTTTCAGATTATTTGGAGCAGGATCTGTCGGAGTTGCTGCTTCATCAGGCATGATATCCTTCTCATGCAGTAGCGGACCTGTTAATTTAATGTCCGGTAGTATAAAAAAGAAAGTGTTGATGAAGATCGGTTGCCAGTCAGGAGGTACTACGAAGGAAAATCTTGAATTTAAGGCCCGTTGCGGAGTATTTCATATTGACGGAGGTTCTCCGGAAATGATCGAAGGTATCGGTTGGGACCTTAATGACTCTCTTGCAAAACGGGAAGCCTGCGAAAAATACGGTATCACACTGGAAGCCTATCATTTACCATTAGATTCAAGTGGTATTGACAGATCTCCGATGCCAAATATAATGCTTGGTAAGAGTCCTGAACGTGACCGTGAGATTGAGATACTTCAGAATTGTATACGTGTCGCCGGCAAGACAGGTGTAGGACTTTTAACTTATAATACTACGATACTCCCCATTTTACGCACAGGCAGGGTTGTTGATCCGGAGCGGGGCAATTCATCATACAGCTTCTGGAATTATGAAGAGGCATTAAAAAGAAATGAGCCAAAAACGATTGCCGGGGTTGTTCCGGTTGATGAGATCTATGAAAGAATTACATACCTGCTGGACCGTTTAATGCCGGTAGCAAAGGAATATAATGTTAAACTGGGGAATCACATTGCAGATCCTCCATTGCCAGCCGGTTACCGGGGAATAACCAGATGGAACAGCCCGGATGTATTTGAAGGTATAAAAAGATTTGCAGAGCTGTATGATAGTTCGCATCACGGCTTTCTGCTCTGTCTGGGTTCAGTTGCCGAAGGACTTAAAGATCCAAAAAATGAGATCCTGCCGATAATAAAATGGGTTGGAGAAAGGCAGCAGATATTTAATGTTCATCTGAGAAATATTAAAGGAGGCTGGAACAATTTCATGGAAGTATATCCCGATAACGGGGATATGGATTTCCTGGAAATAATAAGGGCTCTGAGAGACGTCGGCTATTCAGGGATGGTTTGTCCCGATCATGTCCCCTATCATCCGGATCCGGCAAGTTCACTTCAGGGTTTCGCCTTTGCCTATGGATATATCAAGGCACTGATACATGCCGTGGAATCGGAGGGATAATGTGGTCTGAAAATGATTAACCAAAAAAATAAGAGACGGTCAGATTGACCGTCTCTTCAACATTATTGTGATTCCGGGGCGATTCGAACGCCCGACCCA
>CAYPHL010000004.1:0-24711 GCA_964410385.1 uncultured Rikenellaceae bacterium
GTCTTTCTGTACCGGGCACCCGGTATTACCCGGAGAGTATTTCACCCAACCTGCCGAAGCATTTGAACCCGATCATCATGATCTCCTTCAAAAATAAGAATCTCCGCTTCCCGGTTAAAATACTTTTCGTCGTATTTCTGATGTTTATAAACTTATTACAATCCGGTTTTGTGCATTTTTAACACAAGATTGTACCAGAAGATGATCTTTTTATTTTTATTTGCATTATAATCTGGAAGATATGAAGGTAGCAAAAGTCAGGTTGCTCCAGGAACCACACAAATCATTTATTTACTACAGGGAGAATAATCCTTTCACAAAATGGCATCATCATCCCGAGTATGAATTGTGCCTGATCACAAAAGGAAGAGGAAAAAGAATGATCGGGGATAATATTGATCGCTTTGAAAATAACGACCTTGTCTTCATAGGAGCATTTACCCCGCATGAAAGCCTGTGTGATCCGGAATATTTTGATGATCCCGAGGGATTTCAGGGTGAAGGGATTGTTATTCAGTTTGTTTATGATTTCCTCGGAGATAAGTTTTTCAGGTTGCCCGAAAACAGCAACCTCAATCGTTTTATCACGGAATCATCAAGGGGCTACGTATTTCTTGGCAGGGCAAAGAAACAGATTTCTGCTATTATGCTGAAAATGCAGGATATGACCGATCAGGACAGGCTCTATGCACTTTTAAATATTTTCCGGATTTTTTCTAAAACAAATGAATACAGGACCCTTTCCAGCCCTGCATTCAGCGGACCATTCTGGCTCGATGACTACAGCTCCATGCAGAAAGCCAACAGGCATATAATGCAGAATTTCCAGAATAACATCAATATAAAGGATTTGCTGAAGATTACGAACATGTCGAATACTGCATTTTATGAGACATTCAAAAAGACCTACAGAATGCCCTTTAAGGATTACCTGCTGAATATCAGGATTGGCTATGCATGTAAACTCCTTACTGAGGATACTTACCATATATCTGAGATTGCTTATCATTCCGGATTTGGTAATATTTCAAATTTCAACCGGCAGTTTAAGAAAATTAAGGGAATAACCCCTTCACAATTCCAGGAGCAGATAAGAAGGATTGAAATGAAGCAATAATGAAAAATATTCTTATCACCGGAGGCACCGGACTGGTCGGACAACATCTTATCAGGAAACTGAAGAATAAAGGTTATAACGTTTCACTGCTGAGCCGTGTTCCGGGAAAAATTCCTGAAATAAGATCATATTTCTGGGACCCGCTTAAAGATGAGATTGAGGTGGAGGCAATCACCAGTGCTGATGTTATTATTCATCTTGCCGGGGCAGGTATAGGTGATAAAAGGTGGACTGTCGCAAGGCGGAGGGAAATATCAGAAAGCAGGGTGAAGTCAGCTGATCTCATCCGGAGAACAGTAAGGGATACGGGTAAAAAATTAAATGCTTTCATTTCTGCATCAGGATCAGGCTATTACGGTACAATCACATCTGAAAAGATATTCATTGAAACAGATCCTCCCGCAACAGGTTTTCTGGGAGAAGTCTGCAGATCGTGGGAAGAGACAGCGGACAGGTTTTCAGGGACCGGATCGAGGGTGGTAAAAATAAGAACGGGAATCGTACTGGCAAGGGAAGGCGGAGTACTTAAAAGGATCATTACACCGGTAAGATTTGGTATCGGATCACCACTGGGAAAAGGGAACCAATGGGTTCCATGGATACATATCAATGACCTTTGCGAAATTTATATCAAAGCAATTGAAGATCAGAACATGGCAGGAACATTTAATGCAGCAGCCCCGTATAACATAACAAACAGGGATCTGATGAAAACCATGGCTGAAGTTCTCGGCAAACCATTCCGTTTTCCTGCAATCCCTTCAGTTTTCCTTAAAATTATGTTCGGCGAAATGTCAGGAATAATCCTTGAAGGAAGCCGCATCTCTTCAGAAAAGATCCTTTCGGCAGGATTCAATTTTCAGTTCCCGGAACTTAAGGACGCATTACAGGACTTGTTAAGATAAATTGAATCTTACAGTTCTGAAGAACAAAATGGAGTATTAAGTGTTAATTTATTACTTTTACAAAACATAATTGAATCTGAATGACAATCACAGCAGCAGCTCCGCTTCGTGAGATGGATGGAAGAAATCTGTATTATGCATTTATTGCAGGTGCGAAGAAGCTTATCGAACATCAGGTGGAGCTTAACAGGATCAATGTTTTCCCGGTAAAGGATGGTGATACAGGTACAAATCTTGCCGGTACCGTAAGATCGGTAATCGAATCGCTTCACCCCCACCGGTCATATAAAATAACTGCCGACAGGATTGCTGAAGCCACCCTGATGAATGCCAGGGGAAATTCCGGGATCATCTTTGCACAGTTCTTCTATGGATTAAGTCATGAAACAGGTGATTTTAAATCGGTAACACTAAAACAATTCGCTGAAGCTTTTAAAAAATCTGTTAGCTATGTCTACGAAGCTGTGGCAAAGCCAGTGGAGGGAACAATGCTTACAGTCATCAGGGAAATGGCTGAATTCATTTACAGCAGCTGGAACAAATTTACCGATTTCAATCACCTGATGATGAGTTCCTATGAGGTATTAATAAAATCCCTCCAGGAAACCCGGACAAAACTTGCAGTTCTGGAAAAAAACAATGTTGTTGACGCAGGAGCAAAAGGATTTGTTGTTTTTATTGAAGGGATCATTGAATTTATTAATAAAAGGAACATTAAGGATATGATTATGGCAGGTACGGCCGCTACAGCCGATCTGCAGAAAACAGAAGAGACATTTCCGGAAGTTATTGACTTCAGATACTGTACAGAAGCTATCATCAGAGAGTGCCGTTACAACAAACAAATATTGTCTGATACTCTCAATAAATTCGGTAACTCGTCTGTTATTGCCGGATCAGACAAATTAAGGAGGATCCACGTTCACACAAATGAACCTGCTGAACTTTTTAAGGATCTGAGAAAAGCAGGTACAATCACCTTCCAGAAAGCCGATGATATGATTCGTCATTATGAGACGGCAAATGACAGGAAATGGAACATTGCACTTGTAACAGATTCAACCTGCGATCTTTCGCAGGAATTCCTTGATCATTACCAGATAAACATGACACCGATCAATATCAGCTTCGGTGAGAATCATTATCTCGACAAGGTAACAATCCGACCGGAACAGTTCTATTCACTCCTGGATGAATCGGAAGAATACCCAAAAAGCTCCCAGGTAAACGAAAATACATTCATAAATCTGTATTCACACCTTGCATCACACTATGACTCGGTGATTGCAATCCATCTGAGTGAAAAGCTTAGCGGTACTTTTTTCAGCAGTAAAAAAGCGGCGGACAGGATCTCAAGGGAATTCGGAAAACAAATATCCGTAATAAATTCAAGAAATCTTTCAGGTGCACTCGGACTGATAGTCCTGAGGGCAGCGAAAGCAATAGAATCCGGAAAGTCTCACGATGAGATCGTTGCCCTGACAGAGAAATGGATAAGGAATGCCAGGATACTGGTTAGTGTAAAGACACTTAAATATCTTGTCCGCGGAGGCAGGGTGTCTCATGTCAAAGGATGGATAGCAAACCTGCTGAATATAAACCCTATTGTATCTGTTGACGAAACCGGTAAATCAATCGTCTTCGACAAGGCTTTCAGCCAGAAGGCCAACATGCAAAAGGTTATGGACCATATAAAGAAGACCGGTGAAGGAAAAACAATATGGAATTACATTGTTCTGCACGCCAACAATGAGGATGCAGCAAAATGGTATTCGGAAGAAATGGAGAAACTGACCTCAATAAAACCGGTTTCGGTGGTCAACATTTCTCCCGTAGTGGGATTAAATGCCGGCGTAGGAGCAGCTTCGGTCGCACTTATGTATGAATAAGAAATGACATTTCTTCAAATCTACCTTCAGGCCCTTACGGTTATCATCAGTATGATGACTCTTCTTTGGCTTGCAAGCATTGTTGTTAAAAATGTGAGTATAGTCGACCTCTTCTGGGGATTTGGATTTGTTGTCGCAACAGTTTTCTACTTCATCAATACTGATGGAAATATTATCAGAAAAGTCATTCTTTTAGTTCTCGTGTCAGTATGGGGCTTACGGCTTTCATTGTACCTCACCTGGCGTAATTATGGGAAGGGTGAGGATTTCAGGTACAGGGAGTTCAGGAAGAAATATGGTGAGAAAAGATACTGGTGGGTATCCTTTTTCCAGACTTTCCTTTTGCAGGGTGTTTTGATGTGGCTTATCTCCGCTACTCTTCTGGGGACCCAGTTTGGTGGTGCTGAAAGGAATCCGGGAATACTTGATTTTGCGGGGGTTATCATCTGGATCATTGGTTTCACTTTCGAAGCCGGAGGAGATTTTCAGCTGTCAAGGTTTAAGTCCAACCCTTCAAATAAAGGTAAAATCCTGGATAAAGGATTCTGGAGATATACCCGTCACCCAAACTATTTCGGTGATTCGGCAGTCTGGTGGGGATACGGACTTATCTGCATTTCAGCAGGAAGCTATCTCCCGGCGCTTGGATCGATACTTATGACAGCCCTTATAATTAAAGTCTCGGGAGTTGCCCTTCTTGAAAAAAGCCTTAAGGACCGTAAACCTCAGTATAAAGAATATATTGAGAAAACCAGTGCGTTCATTCCATGGATCCCGAAGAAATAATGTTCTGTTCCTGTAATATCCGGTTACGGAGAAGAATCATAACATTTATCCTCCTGTGTTTTTCCCCGGCCACAATTACCGTTCAGGACTCAATTCGGTATGAAAAACAGGATGACCTTCTCAATGTTGTCGGCAAATTATCCTGTCGGATTATTCTATAAAGCCGGGTTGATACTTTATTATAACTGGACCACACAGGATTTTTACAGTTTCGCAAGGTGGCAAAGGCAGTTCGATAATATTATGCTATATTTGATAGTATATATGAATCCTGAGCAATACCAGCTACCTGCAATGGCAGGTTCTGCGAATATGTTTGCCGCAAAAGGGATTCAGGTTATGTTCGTCTTCAATCATTAAATCAGACATAATGGAAAATGTTCCTGTAATTAAAGTCGAAAAGCTTGTAAAGAAATTTCCGATGGGGAAGGGAGAATTTACTGCCCTTAACGGGATTGACTTACAGTTTTCGCGGGGAGAATTTGCCGGACTTGTAGGTCCCAGCGGGTCAGGAAAGACCACATTATTAAATATTATTGGGTCCCTGGATGTTCCTTCAGAGGGTGAAGCATTTGTTCTTGACCGTGCAATAAGCAGGCTTAATGCCCGTGAAGCTGCCATGCTTAGGAGGAAAGAGCTTGGTTTTATTTTTCAGAGCTATAATCTTCTTGCAGTACATACTGTTTACGAAAATGTCGAATTCCCTCTGCTCCTGCTTGATCATACCGGATCTGAAAGGAATAAGATGGTAATGGATGCCCTCGACTGGGTAGGGATCACCGATAAGGCAAAATCAAAACCGCCGCAGCTTTCAGGAGGCGAATGTCAGAGGGTAGCTATTGCGAGGGCTATGGTCAAAAAGCCATCCATAGTGCTGGCCGATGAGCCCACAGCCAACCTTGATGCCGCAAATTCACACAATATCCTCAGGACAATGGAAACCTTAAACAGGGAGCTTAAAACAACTTTCCTGTTCGCAACTCACGATGATAAAGTCATAAGCTACCTCAGGAGAAAGATTTTTCTTGTTGACGGAAAGGTTGACAGGGATGAGAATATCAGACAATAAATAAATGTGATATGAAAACCGCTTTTAAACTTGCTTACAGGAATCTCATCGGAGCAGGATTGCGGACCTGGCTGAATGTCATTGTCCTTTCATTCTCATTTGTTGTAATTATCTGGATGAAAGGTGTTATTGAAGGATGGAACCGGCAGGCAAAGAATGACATGACCGACTGGGAGATCGGCGGAGGCCAGTACTGGCATGAGAAATATGATCCCTTCGATCCCTTCACACTTACAGAAAGTCATGCTCCTGTGCCCCAAGAATTCATTTCCGGAATTGAAAAGGGTGACATGGAACCATTTCTGATCACCCAGGGTACAATCTATCCGCGGGGAAGGATGCAATCTATAATGATAAAAGGTATTAATCCCTGGCAGTCGGTATTCCTGTTACCCTCCCATAAACTAGATACTGTCATAAGTGATGCAATCCCTGCTTTCATAGGATCGATCATGTCTGGCAACCTTAAGATCGGTGTGGGTGACAGGATGATGATTCAGTGGCGCGATGCATCTGGAACTTTTGATGCTTCTGAAATATTTATAACAGAAGTTTTTACGGCCAATGTTCCCAATATTGACCAGGGGCAGGTGTATATCCCACTGGAGAAACTCAGATCAATGATGAATATGCCCGGAGAAGCAACACTGATAACATACAGAGACGATTCCGCAGTGAGATCTTCAGTTCCGGCAGGCTGGACCCATAAGACGAAAGCAGAACTGACGAAATCTGTCGATGATCTGATAAGAATGAAAAGTGTCGGGACATCCATCATGTATGCTGTACTTCTTCTTCTGGCCATGCTGGGTATTTTTGACACACAGGTGCTTTCAATTTTCAGGCGCCAGAGGGAGATTGGAACCTATATAGCACTTGGCTATACCCGTCCGCAGGTCGTAGGTCTGTTCACTCTTGAAGGGACCATGAACGCAGTTCTGGCAGCACTGGTCGGAGCCGCATACGGCTTGCCCTTCCTTGCCTGGCAGGCAAAGGTTGGCTGGACGATGCCTGTCGATACAAGCGATTTCGGGATGTCAATTGCACAAACCCTTTATCCGGCATACAGCGCCGGACTGGTTATCATGACAGTCCTGGTAATATTGCTTGTGACACTAATTGTCAGTTACTGGCCGTCGAGACGGATTGCCAGAATGAACCCCACAGAAGCCTTAAGAGGGAGGATACAATGATAAGATTTCTTTTAAAAGGATTGCTAAGGGACAAAGGCAGGAGCAGGATCCCGGTGATTGTTGTAACTACCGGTGTGATGCTCACTGTCCTGGTACATGCCTATATTGTAGGGTTCATGGGTGATATAATTGAAATAAATGCCAGGTATGGAACCGGGCATATGAAGGTAATGACCAGAGCTTATGCACAGGAAATGGATCAGGTGCCGAATGATCTGGCCCTGGCGGATGCCGACAGTCTTGTTAATTACCTGAACACCCGGTATCCGGAAGCTGCATGGTCTCCCCGGATACGTTTCGGGGGACTTATCGATGTTCCTGATGAAAATGGCGAGACCCGGTCTCAGGGTCCGGCAGCCGGACTGGGGATTGATCTGCTCAATCCTTCCTCAGCAGAAATTGACCGGTTAAATCTGGCAAAATCCATGGTAAGAGGCAATCTTCCTGCAAAAAGAGGCGAATTATTACTCAGCGAAGCATTCTCAAAAAAGCTTGGAGTTGATCCGGGTGAAAAAGTCACTCTTATCAGCTCTACGATGGATGGAAGCATGGCATTTTATAATTTTATTGTTTCCGGGACTGTCTTGTTTGGCCTTGAGGCACTTGACCGCGGTACTGTTATTGCTGACATTGAAGATATAAGAACTGCGCTCAACATGGAGAAGTCTGCCGGAGAGATAAACGGATTCTTTAAAAGCGGTTTTTATGACGATGACAGGGCACTGGCATTGTCAGAAAGTTTTTCTTCATCCTTCAATGATGATAGTGATCTTTATTCCCCTTTGATGAAGAGCCTTGGCAGTCAGGGATCACTGGGCCTCTATGTGAATATGGTTGAACTCTGGACCATCCTGATCTCAATGGTATTTATAATCGCTATGTCGCTGGTGCTCTGGAATGCAGGTCTGCTTGGCGGACTGAGACGATATGGCGAAATGGGATTACGGCTTGCCATGGGCGAGGAAAAAGGCCATGTTTTCAGAACAATGATTTATGAAGCGGTAATGATAGGTATTGCCGGCTCGGTTGCAGGTACCATCATCGGGCTCTTCTTTGCCTGGCTGTTACAAAAGTACGGCATCGATGCTTCAAGGATGATGCAGGGATCTGCTGTAATGATACCTTCTCATATCAGAGCCAGGATACAACCTGTTGATTTTTATATCGGATTCATACCGGGACTCATTTCAACTGTGATTGGTACGATGCTTGCAGGGATAGGAATATATAAACGGCAGACGGCAAAATTGTTCAAAGAGCTGGAAGCTTAACTCAGGGAAAAGATGAGAAAAATATTACTTGCCATATTTACAGCGTTCTCTTGTTTGTATTATGTTCAATCACAGGATCCTGATGAAATATTGAAAAGGATTGAACAGAACATGTCTTCAGATAACAGGATCTTTGAATCATCAATGACAATACATGGGAGCAGAACCAGCAGAACAGTCACTTCAAAATCGTGGGCTGTAGGTGATAAACAATCCTTTACCGAATACCTGTCGCCCGCGAGGGAAAAAGGGACAAAGATGCTAAAGCTTGAGAATCAGCTATGGATCTATTCACCATCCACAGACAGGATAATTCAGATTGCCGGCCATATGCTCCGACAGTCGGTTATGGGATCGGATCTCTCCTATGAAGATATGATGGAGGACAGGAAAGTTACTGAGATCTATTCGGCCATCCTGACCGGTGAAGAGATCATTGACAACAGGAAAATATGGATACTGGAGCTCACTGCAAAAGTTAGTGATGTGGCATATTACAAAAGGAAAATGTGGGTTGATTCTGAACGCTATGTACCTGTTCGTGAAGAGCTTTTTGCCAGAAGCGGCCAGCTGCTTAAACGTACAACACTTTCGGAAGTTGAGAATATCCACGGCAGATGGTTCCCGATGAAAATAGTTTATAAAGACATGCTTAAACAGGGAGATGGAACTGAATTCAGGATGATCTCTATTGAATTTGATCAGAAGATACCGGATTATATTTTTACAAAGGCGGCACTGAAACAATAATCTTCACTACTAATTTATTCATTCATGATGGATCAGGTTATAATTGAAAAGCAAAGCAGGTTTGATTTTGACAAAACTGTTGCAATATTGACAAAGGAAGCTGAAAGCAGAGGCTGGCGGGTTCCCTTCGTACATGATCTTCAGATGTCGCTTTTAAAGGCAGGACAGGAAGTCAGACCGGTTAAGATAATCGAAATATGCAAGCCGGCACATTCAGGAAAGATTCTGAGTGTTGATGCGGAAAGAATGATCTCTGTAATGATGCCGTGCAGAATATCTGTTTATCAGAAGGGAGATGGCAACACTTACATTTCAATGATGGATGCCGGAAAAATGATCCCGGTAATGCCGGAAAATGCAGGAAAAGTAATGAAAGCCGCTTCTGATGAAATGTTGCAGATAATACAACAGATCTACGTATTATAATACGTCTTTTAATACGTTTTTTAATACGTTTTTTTCAATCAAGTTCTTTAGCGATTGACATTGCGGCTATAGTACCGTCAGCTACTGCAGTCGTGATCTGCCTGTATTTTTTACTGATCACATCGCCAACAGCATATACTCCGGGGATGCTGGTCTTCATATCCTCATTGGTCTTAATGTAGCCCCACTGATCCAGTTCAAGCTTATCCCTGAACAAATTTATGTTGGGTCTCATTCCTATGAAGATAAAAACTCCGTCACTGATCAGTTTCTCTCGCGTTTTAGTTTTTACGTTTTCAACTTCGGTAATTATTTTATCCCCATCCTTAACAAAAGCTCTTGGCTCATTATCAAAAAGTATTGAGATCTTTGGATTTCTGAACACCTTTTCCTGTGCCTGTTTATTTGCAGTGAGTTTATCAAACTGATGTACAATTGTCAGTTTCTTTGCAAACCTTGTTATGAATTCGGATTCTTCAACGGCAGAATTGCCGCCACCGATAACGATCACTTCCTTGTCGTTGAAATATTTCGCATCGCATGTGGCACAATATGAGATCCCCTTACCTTTAAGTTCCTTCTCGCCCGGTGCTCCGGTAAGGTTTGGTGTGGTTCCGGTAGCAATAATTATTCTCTTTGCCTTAATTGTTTCAAATTCATCAATGACCACCTCTTTTTTCTCAAGGTCGACACTTGTAACATCCACGGCTACCTTATATACAGTTCCGCACATTTTTGTCTGCTCGCTCATACTGTGCGAAAGCATATAACCTGCCTGGGGTTCAATGAATCCCGGATAATTAGATACTTCATGGGTAGTGGAAACATGACCACCCGGGAGAGCAATATCTATAAGTACTGTGTTTATCTTCGACTGGCAAAGGTATAATCCTGCTGTAAGTCCGCCCGGTCCGGCTCCGAGAATTATCACTTCAAATTCTGAAACAGACGGCCTGATCCCTGACCTTATCTCCCTTACTCTTTCCGCGGGAAGCATACTGTCGAGGTTCTTTATTATTTCACTCCTTTTAATACCTCCGGTGAGTCTGGATGCTGTTTCTGTCCCATTGTCAAAGAACAGCAATGTGGGGGATGATTTAACCCCTAGCTTTTCAGCAAGTTCCCTGTTTTGCTGGCGGAATATCTTAATGAATTTTATATCCCCGCCATACAGCTTTGAAAGATCCTCGAATTTTGATGCAAGTGCCTCACAAGGAGGACATTCAGTTGAGTAAAAATCAAGAACCACCTTACCGGCTTTTAAAACCTCTTTTTCAAATTCTGATGAATTGATCTCTTTCATTTTTCAGTAATTTTCTAAATTTCTTGTATACCCAAAATATTACAAATACCGTCTGACCTGGTAACCATTACACCGTCGTGCCGCTGAGCCGTTGTGCCCTTGCAGCGTTGTGCCATTTTGCCCCTGTGCCGCTGCGCCCTTACCTAAAATACTCTGCAAATCCCAGTTCCATCAGTTCCCTGACCGGTCTGCAGTCGGGTGAGCAGATATTTCCTGTTTTATTTTTTGCGATCGAACCGCATCCTCCTCCGCAGGCCAGCTGAAGAGAACATTCTTTACAATCGTTTATTGAGGTAACATCCCGTGACTCCCACTCTTCAATAACAGAATCTTTCCTTGAAATTACAGGATAAAATGTTCCCAGGGTTTCATCCGTTTTACCTACGGTTGCAGTGCAGGAATAAATATTTCCCGTATAATCAAATGCCCATTCCGTTTTACATGCCGGGCAGGAATCGAAAAGAGGATCAGGGAGTTCACCGTTCTCCGCAAGGAATTTCGATATCGAATATGCCGGCTTATGGAATTTTGTAATATGCGGATTTTTCTTTATCAGATCGTAAAGTCGCTCATAAAGGGAGATCCTGTCAAAAAGCTTATCGGGAGATGACTGGCAATGATGCAGTTCATAGTTCCTTCCTATCTGGGTCTTGAAAAGTTCGCTGTCCGTCCATCCCTTTTCAATAGCAAAGCTGGCCAGTTCCGGAAGGTTTTCTATATTTTCCCTGTCGGTCACAACGCGAAGATTAATATTGATCCCTTCATTCAGACAGGCATCTATTCCCCTGACAATTTTCTCAAATGTTGGTCCCCCGTTTTTCAGGAACCTCCGTTTATCATGAACAGATGAAGTTCCATCCAGGGTGACCTGTATCTCTCTGATCTTCGCACTTTTTAAAATGGGAACATACTCTTCGAGAAAATATCCGTTGGTTACAAAGCAAAGAGAAAGATCTGCTTCGATTGATTTACCGATGAAATAATCGAGTATTTCTTTTTGCTGCGGACTGTTCAGCAAGGGTTCTCCTCCGAAAACCGTAATGTATTTTTTTCGTGATGAAAACTCTTTCTTCACATAATCAAGGAAGGCATCAATCACATCCCTCCTGAGCTCAGGAGCAGGATTCAGGTATTGATCCTGGTAACAGTAAGAACAGGCAAAATTGCAGCTGTAATTGGGTACAAAAAATATCTGGATCTCATCCTTTTCCCTTGCATCAATAAAATCGAGATATTTTCCCCGGAATGATCTGGCTTCATCCGATTTGTCAACGATATAGCCTTTCATTGTAAGCTCTTCGATAAAGGCTTTATCATCACAGCCGGAACCCTTTCTTACCGAATCTATTTTACCGGCATCGGAAACGGTTAGTATATCAGCATTACCGGATAAGAGATTTACAATAAAATAATTTTCAGAATCCCTGATCTTTGAGAAAATATTATACTTTGAAAATTTCATTGTTTCCCTTTCATTCCGAATCTTCACCGGATTGAATCAGAAATGTAAAATTAATCCTGATCAGCCTCCTGCTGATCAGTCATGACAACCTGCTACAGTCTTTGATATTTTTGCACAGCACTGTGCTACTTTTGCTTTGACCTTATTCACTTTATTCCTGATCAGACTTTTCATTTTCTGTAATTATTATTTTATTAATAGAATTTCATTTATTGCACTAACAAGATCTTCTTTGGGAAGAGCCCCCATTGTTACCCGGGGACTCCCGTTTGCCGGAATGAACAGAAGGGTTGGTAATCCTGAAATTCCCATTTTCTGAGCCAGGAGCCTCTCTTTTTCCGTATCTACCTTGAAGACATCAATTTTTCCTTTATATTCCTTCGCTATCTCCTCTACAATTGGAGAAAGTTGTCTGCACGGTGCACACCAGTCAGCATAAAAATCAATTATTGCCGGCTTTTTACCCTCATACTTCCATTCCTTGTTTGCCTCATAATTGAAGATCAATTTTTTAAACTCTGCATCCGTAAGCTGTGCAACACTCCCGGCTGCTGTTATTTCTTTATTACCGGTTCCTGCCGGATTATCAGCTTTACAGGTACTGAATACCAAAGTAAAGAAAATTGTCAGAACTGTGATATACTTTTTCATGAATTTAAAATTAATATTTGCTATTTTATTATTCTTTAAAGCCTGCAATTGTCCAGCTAACTACCCTGATCATTCCTTTTTCATAGGGCGCTGATTCCTCAATGATATTAATATTAATGAATCCCGCGTTCCGGAGTTGTTCAAGATATTCTTCTTTTGTTACCGATCCGGCCCAGCATTCTGAAACAGCAACCGGATCCTTCCTATATTCTTCAGGTACGGGTTCTGTTGAATAAATATCACTTACAACAAACCTCCCTCCAATTTTAAGTACTCTGTAAATTTCATTCCATACAGACTGTTTGTCGGCGGCATGATTGATTGTGCAGTTTGATATTACAAGGTCAGTTTTTCCGTCAGGAAGATTGATCTTTTCAAGGGTACTTTTAATAAATTCAACATTCTTAACACCCAGTCTTTCAGCTGTATTCCTTGCTTTCTGCAGCATTCCTTCCGAGATATCAATACCAGAAACAAATCCCTTATTTCCCACTGCTTCGGCAAGTCTGAGAACATCAGTTCCGCGACCACTGCCCAGATCAACGCATACTTCACCCTGAACAGGCCGGGCATGGTTGATTGCTCCTCCGCATGACAGACAACAGGTGGATTCCGCAAGCTGACTGTACCTTTTATCTATAGTGGAATAATTCATTTTCAGATTATCTTATTTCCGGTTTTGTTACTATTATTTTCTGAACTTTTTATCATTTTCAATTCCGGTGCAAATATACTAATAAATATTTTTAAATCGCAATAGTATCACCTGAATCTTTTTAATATCACTAATATTTTTTAAATTTGCATATACAAGCAAAATTAATGAGCAAAATTTTTAAAAAGGAATTATCAGAAAAACAGCTGGAAGAACTGTTCGCAAGTGACCAAAAATGTCTGGAGTTTCTTGCAGAAGTTAAATGGGAGAATGGATTTACCTGTCATAAATGCGGTAATGATAATTACTGTGCTGGCAAGACGCCATATTCAAGAAGGTGTACCAAATGTAAAGCTGAAGAATCAGCCACTGCGGGAACAATATTTCATAACTGCAAATTTTCGTTACACAAAGCATTTTATATCGCATACAATGTCTGCAAAGGAAAGGAGGAGCTCTCTACCTATGAGTTTGCCCGAAGGTTATCGCTGAGACAGATGACCTGCTGGAATTTCAGAAAGAAGATAAGGAGTGCAATTGAAGAGATGGATCATTTAACTGATAATCAGAAATTATCTATTCAAAAATTACTCAACACGGATATTCCATAACAGGAGGAATCCTGATTCATTCTTCCGGAATAAGCCGGCATCCTGACCATAATCATTTTTCGAATTTAAATGATGCCTCAGAGTTTGTACATACCTTTTACTGTTTATTCATGTAAATAACAACATTATACCTGATATGTCCGGCAAATTATTTTTCGAACGCATTGAAAATTTGAGCTCAGGGATTATAATGATTCCAAATTATTAATATATCTTGCCCGTCTTAAAATTGTAACCGGCAAATAATTTTACTATGTTACTCCATCAGCAGTTCGTCCGCATGGCGAAGGCGCATGCAGCCAAAATGGCAATTATTGACAAATCCACAGGAAAGAATATCAACTACTCAACAGCCCTTATCGGAGCTCTGATTCTGAGTTCAAAGCTTGAAAAGTATGACAAGGGGTTTATCGGGATAATGATTCCCACTTCGGCAGGTTGTGCACTTGCAACTGTCGGTGCACTGATGAGCGGCAGGACACCTGTGATGATAAATTATTCAACAGGTGCAGAGTCAAATGCGAAGTATGCCCAGAAAAAATGCAGGTTTAAAACAATAATAACCTCAAAAGCCTTACTTGAAAAAATAAACTGCCCGTTTATCGACGGGATGGTAATGATAGAGGATATAATGGCCGGTGTTACCACCGGCGACAAGCTTAAGGCTGCTCTGAAAAGCAAGCTTCCGGTGAATTTACTTCTCAGGTGTGTACATAAAGGCAATGAGGATGATACATGCGTAATGCTGTTTACAAGCGGAAGTGAAAAAGATCCTAAAGCCGTGCCTCTTTCTCACAGGAACATCTCTTCAAATATTAAAAGCTTTGGTGACTATGTGGGTATTACCGGATCGGATGTGCTCCTGGCAAACCTTGTCTTTTACCATGTATTCGGACTTACAGTTAATCTCTGGGTACCGCTCTATTATGGCATGACGATGATCACATATGCGAATCCACTTGACTTCCAGACGATAAGCAGGATAGCCCGTGATGAAAAGCCGACAATAATGGTTGCCACACCAAGTTTCTACTGGGGCTATCTCAACAAATCAGAACCCGGCGATTTCAGCAGCCTGAGGCTGATGGTTGCAGGCGCGGATAAATGTCCTGATGCCCTGAGGGATGGTTATATGAAAAAACACGGTGTAACACTTCTTGAAGGATATGGTGCCACAGAAACTTCTCCGGTCATCGCTGTCAATAAGCCCGAATTCAACAGGCCTGGAAGTACGGGGAAAGTGATTCCGGGACTGAAGGTAAAAATTGAGAATTTTGAAACAGGTGAAGAATGTAAAACAGGAGAAACCGGGAAAATACTGGTCAAAGGTGATTCTGTTATGAAAGGATATTTTGAAGACCCGGAGCTTACTGCTGAAGTTCTTAATGATGGCTGGTATAATACGGGTGATATGGGATACTTAGATGAAGATGGTTATCTGTGGCATGCCGGAAGGTTCAAGAGATTTGCAAAGGTTGGCGGAGAAATGATCTCTCTTGTAAGGGTGGAGAATATCCTTGAAAAATATCTTCACGAGGGAGTATCATGCTGTATAGTTGAAATTGCTGATGAAAAGAAAGGATCGTATATCGTTGCCACAGTATCACATGAAGTGAACAAGACCGAGATCCTGAGGAAGATGATGAATGATCTTCCCGGTATAGCTCTCCCGAGGCAATTCATTGTAATTAATCCACTGCCAATGATGAGTTCCGGGAAGATAGATTTCCGGACTGTCACAAAGATGGTGAATAAAATAATGAGCGAGCAGAAAAGTGAGAATTAACCGCAAAGGTCTTAAAGGTTATTCAAAAATGAAAGTTCCGAATTTATCGTATTCGTGGAAAGATTTATTTGTTTTCTGCCAGGCATAATGAGCTGTTCCCTCGTCATAATCGATACGATACATATTTGCCCTCCATTTTGTTCCTGAAACCGGAGGAACTTCCGGCAAAGGAGCCAGAAGCTTATATGGAATAAAAAATTCTGCTTTCCAGCCCTTAACTGCACTCCCGCTTTCTTTTCTTCCTCCGCTTACGCTGGTTTCATGCTGTGTTCTTTTATCCCCTTCATAATGCCAGGGAAGCCATCCAAAGAACTTACCTTTATAATTTGGAACCATTATGGTAAGCTCATAATTCAAGGGTGAAAGTTCATATTCGAAATATACCGGGAAGCTCTCTTCAGTCCACAGGAATACTTCCACAACATCCTCGGTGTAAATATTTTGCTGGTCTCCTATGATCGTTGAGGTGAGCTTCTTATCCTCACAGTCAAACAGGAAGTAAATGCCAGTTTCAGAATAAAGGACTTTGACACGGGTTGAATATGAAGCATAATCAGGACCCTGCTGTTCAAGGTTCACCCATGAAGCGTTCTTCCATGCATCAAAGCTCCCGTGACCTGTCACATTAAAATCCTGGCATTTCTTAATTACAAGAGTCCCGCTTTCCGCATTTGTTGTCTTCTCTTTCCCGGATTGAGAGTTTCCGGTACAGGCAAAAGAGTTTAAAGAAACGAAAATACAAACAACTGAAATGGACAACATAATCTTCATAATAATAAATTTTTCGTATTTAAACTTAATTCCTTGTTTTAATGCACCATAAAACCTTTTAGCCGTAACTCCGTAACACCGCAATGCCGATATGCCGTAATGCCGCAACACCATAACACAGCAATGACTAAATCTCATAATGCCGCTGTGCCACTGTGCCTTTGCGCCCCTGTGCCCCGTGACATATTATTCCCAGGCAAAGTAATATTAATTTTAAAACAGAACAACTTTAGTATTGAATTTTTATGATCCGCCGCTAAATGATTTATTACCTTTAGCGGTTGAAAATTTGAATTTTTATTATGGATGTCATTTCCCTCACAAGGAAATTAATTTCATTCAATACTGTTAATCCTCCCGGGAATGAGGGAGAGATTGCCCGATTCACAGGGGATCTGCTTGCAGGCCACGGATTTAAAGTTGAATATCCGGTTTACTCCGGATCCAGGCTGCATATGATCGCAGAAAAAGGGACCGTTCCCGGTAAAGCACCGTTGATATTATCCGGTCATTTTGATACGGTTCCACCCGGAAATATTTCATGGAATGTTGATCCGTTTGCCGGTGATGTTCATGAGGGAAAGATCTGGGGACGTGGCTCGAGTGACATGAAAGGTGGTCTGGCAGCAATGGTAACAGCAGCTATTGAGGCTTTTAATGAAAGTCCTACACATTGTGGAGTAAAACTTATTTTTACAGCCGATGAAGAGCCGGGATGCCCGGGAATCCTGCAATTGGTAAGTATTTTAAAAGAGCCGCCGGAAGCCAGCGCTATTATAATCGGAGAGCCTACTTCCAATCTTCCCGCCACAGGGCACAAGGGAGCCATCTATCTGAAAGCTCTTTTCACGGGCAAAACCGCTCATTCTTCGATGCCGGAAAAGGGAATAAATGCGATCTACAAAGCCGCCCGGTCGGTTGTTAAGATATCTGAATTAAAATTTGAAGCTGAGCGGGACCAAATGCTTGGATATCCGACAATAAATGTCGGAAAGATATCCGGAGGTCAGAACCTGAATTCAGTTGCCGATCATGCAGAGTTTACTGTCGACATCCGTACAACCACTAAAGTTGATCATTCTGAGATACTTAAAAAACTCTCTTCAAAAATCCTGGATGAGGCGGTAATAGAAAAAATTACAGATTTGCAACCTGTCTTTACAAGTGAGGAAGATCCGTTTGTCAGGCTTGTATACAGCATCTGTGGAATTGAAGAACATGATAAAAGATTTCCCCTGGCCCTGCCTTATCTGACTGAGGGTGCAGTTCTTCAAAAGTTTTTCGGAGGTATTCCCACTGTCATTCTCGGGCCTGGTGAACCTGAAACTGCTCACACTACCAATGAATTTTGTTATATTGACAGGCTGACTGAATCTGTAAGGATATACAAAGAGATTATTTCACAATGGCAACAATAAATCATGAAATTGAATACTGATATTATCAAAGATGAAGAGCAACTGGATGAAATGATATCCAGACCCGGAGCAAAGGTTATTGAAATGTTTTCCCGGATCGATGGTGATCTGATTTTCCTCGGGGTGTCCGGAAAAACTGGTCCCTACCTGGCCAGAATGGCAAAAAGGGCATGTGATGCAGCCGGGATCGGTAAAAGGATAATCGGTGTGGCACGTTTCGAAACCCCGGGACAGAAGGAATCAATTGAAAAACATGGTATTGAAGCTATAGCCGGTAATCTTCTTGACAGGGATTTTCTGACAAAGCTTCCGGCAGTTAAAAATGTATTCTTTCTGGCAGGGATGAAATTCGGAGCAGTTGACAACCTTCCACTGACCTGGGCGGTTAACTCCTACCTCCCGGCGATGGTTGCCGAACATTACCGCGATTCGAGGATAGTAGCATTTTCCACAGGATGTGTCTATCCGCTTGTCAGAACTGATTCCGGAGGTTCAAAAGAATCTGACCCGCCGGTTGCCATAGGAGAATATGCCCAGTCTTGTCTCGGAAGGGAGAGAATGTTTGAATATGGAAGCAATAAATATAAAACACCAGTAACTCTCATCCGTCTGAATTATTCAGTTGAGATGCGTTATGGGGTCCTGGTTGACATTGCTTCAAAAGTAATGACAGGACAGCCGGTTGATCTTGCAATGGGATATTTCAACGTGATATGGCAGGGAGATATGAATGATTTCGTATTAAGATCGCTTGAATTCGCTCAGTCGCCTTCGCGGATACTTAACATTACAGGGCCGGAAACACTATCTGTCAGGGATGTTGCAAATGAATTCGGAAGATTGTCAGGCAAGAAACCGGTTTTCATTAATACTGAAGCAGAAACGGCATTGCTCAGCAATTCATCAGAAGCGTTCAGACTTTTCGGCCAGCCCATGGTACATCCTTCAACTATAATAAGATGGATTTATGAATGGCTGAAATCAGGTAAGAGACTTCTCGGGAAGCCCACACATTTTGAAGTACGGGATGGTAAATATTAGAAGAACAGTAACATGGAGAAACATTTTATGTCTTCCGAAACTGAAGATCTCCTTAAAAAAGGGACAGTCATTCCTGCACTTCCCCTGGCGCTGAACAGTAAGCGCAGGCTTGATGAAAGAAGGCAGAGAGCGCTCATCAGATACTACCTTGATGCCGGAGCCGGAGGGATAGCAGTCGGCGTGCATACGACACAGTTTGCAATAAGAAAGCCGGAAATCGGCATCTACAATCCTCTCCTGAAGATTGCTTCTGATGAAATGGACAATTATTTGGAAAGGACTGGGAGGACTGTTATAAAAATTGCAGGTGTGATCGGTAAGACCGGACAGGCTGTTAAAGAAGCGGAACAGGCGCAGAAGAATGGTTATAATGCTGTACTTCTAAGCCTTGCTGCATTTAAAGATGATCCTAATTCTGCCATCCTTGCACATTGCAGGAAGATTGCGAAAATACTCCCCGTATTTGGCTTTTATCTTCAGCCGGCGGTTGGAGGAAGAAAGCTCGATCTGGATTTCTGGCGCGGATTTGCCGGAATAGAGAATGTAATTGCCATAAAAATCGCACCTTTCAACAGGTACCAGACCCTCGATGTTGTAAGAGGGGTTGTCGAATCCGGAAGAACTGATGATATTGCACTCTATACAGGTAATGATGACAGTATCCTCGTCGATCTGCTTAGCGAATATCGTATCAAAGTTAACGGAACTGAGATCATCAAGAGAATAGCTGGCGGCCTGCTCGGGCACTGGGCGGTATGGACGCGCTCTGCCGTAACCCTTCTCGGAGATGTTAAGAAAGGTTTATTTGATAAAGATGTAAAAAAGGCATTGATCCTTGCGAACCAGATCACCGACTGCAATGCCGCATTCTTTGATACCGCAAATGATTTCAGAGGTTGTATTGCCGGATTGCATGAAGTTTTACACCGTCAGGGTCTGTTCAATGGGATATGGACCCTCGATCCGGATGAGAAACTGTCTCCCGGACAGAAAAAAGAGATTGACAGGGTCTATGCAGCATATCCGCATCTTAACGACGATAAATTTATATCTGAAAACCTCGATAAATGGCTCGGATAGTCAGGATTGGCATCACAGGTACCGGCAAAAGGGGATTGAAACTGCTGAACTACATCCTGTTGACAGAAGGTGTTGAAGTGGTTGCTGTTTGTGATACAGATTTCACTGCAGCAGAAAAGGCAGCAGGCATATGTGCTGAATCCGGCAGGAAAATACCTGCTGTCTATGGTGGCAAGAAAGATTCCTGGAAGGAATTATTAAGAAATGAAAATCCCGATGCCGTAATAATAACAACTACCTGGGACTCACATGCCGCAATTGCGATCGAAGCAATGAAAATGGGTATTTATCCCGGTGTTGATGTACCCGCGGCTCTCTCAGTTGATGATCTCTGGCAGATGGTGGGGACATCGGAAGAAACCGGCATTCCTTTCATGATGCTTGAAAACTGGAGCTTCAGGAGAGACAATCTGGCTCTGCTGAACATGGTGAGACTGGGAATGTTCGGAAAAATAGTCCATTGCCATTGTGCTCATTCACATAACTGTATCGATCACTGGTTTTTCGACAGCACAACCGGTGAACCTCAATGGCAGGCTGAGTACCTTTTAAAGTACAACAGGTCACAATACCCGACACATGCCGTTGGTCCTGTATTAAGCTGGATGGATATAAACCACGGCGATATCTTTACGGAAATATACACGGTGACTTCTGCTCCTTCCGGGATATATGAATATTTCTCAAAAAAGTTCGGAGAAGATCATCCGAATTTAAAGGTGAAATACAGGCAGGGAGATATAGTTACATCAATTCTGACTACCAGGATGGGTAAGACACTCGTAATCAATAACGATCTGCAATTACCCCGGCCTTATTCAAACCGGTGGTTGCTTCAGGGTACAAGGGGTGTATATGACGAGGAAAAAGGTTCCATTTATCTTGCCGACCACAGCCCCGCATACCAGAAATGGGAGCCATGGCAGCCCTATGAAGAAAAGTTCAATCACAGGTGGTGGCAGACTGAATTCCCGTCATCCGCAGTCAGGGGAGCCGACTTTATAATGCTCGACAGATTTTTGGATGCCGTAAGAACAAAAGGTCCTGCTCCTCTCGATATTTACGATGCTGCTGTAATGTCGGCAATAGTGGAATTATCAGGGATTTCGGCTGAAAAAAAGACTCCTGTTCCTTTTCCTGATTTCACAAAAGGAAAATGGAAATCCAGTAAACCATATTTTGCACTTTAATAATATCTTCAATGATTACCGGACAGCGTCTCAGAATAAGATCCCTGCGCAATAATGATTTTCGCAATGCCCTCAGTCTGTCATCTTCCGAAGGATGGAACCAGACAGTGAAAGACTGGAGCCGGATGATCGGGGACACTCTGAATACCTGCATTGCAGCCGAATATGAAAACAGGATCATCGGAACTGCAACAGCATTTAATCACAATGGTAAAGTTGCATGGATAGGAATGGTTCTCGTTGACAAGGAATTCCGCGGACAGGGAATAGGCAAACTGCTTATGACTACCATCATTGACATGCTCGGAAAATTCGATTCTATAAAGCTTGATGCCACTCCCGCAGGATTGCCATTATACAGGAAACTAGGCTTTAATGATGAATATATGATCGACAGGATGTTCACTCTGTCTGTGGCAGGTGAGGAAATCCCACATCCAGGTAAGATACCTGAATTAATAAAAATTACTGATCTCAAAGGCATTGCAGAAAAAGACGAAGAGATCTTCGGTGTTTCACGATATACTCTTTTTGAGAAACTATATGAGGATTTTCCGGATAAAGCTTTAAAACTTGAGACCAGGAATACCCTTACTGCTTATATTTTAGGAAGAGAAGGCCTGAAGTATCATTATATTGGTCCGTGTGTCGCATCATCGGAAGAATCGGCTCGTATTTTAATTTCAGCCGCATTGAGTAAGCTCAAAGGTCTACCTGCAATCCTTGATATCCCGCAGGAGAAGCAGGACATGATAAGATGGCTGGAGTCAGCAGGATTTCAGAAACAAAGACATTTCACGAGGATGTACCTTAAAAGCAATTCCTTTAAGGGGATCACAAAAAACTATTATCTGATCAGTGGCCCGGAGTACGGATGATAGAATGCTCTTTTTTACCATGAAAAGAACCGGTCATCAATATGTGCCCTGGCAATTATTCAGTACGGTTTCCTGTTTTGGGCAGGAATGATACAATCAGGGCACCGGCAAGAGCAATTCCTATGAGGATAATGAAAGCAGTGGTATAAGTATCCTGAGCATCATGCATGGCTCCGAGGAACATCGGGAAAGTCGATTCGGCAACTCCGTCCGCCACAAGAATAATTCCCATTGTCCTTCCCAGAGCCCTTACCCCGAACAGGTCACCTGCCATCAAAGGTATTATCATATAATCACCGCCAAGCCCTATTCCAAAAACGACTGCAAAAATGTATATCCTTCCCTGGAAATCAGGCATCAGCAACAACGGGATTGCAGAAGCTACTATAAGGTAGATAAGAATCATTACATATTTCCTAGGGAAGAGATCAGCAAGCCATCCCATAAGCACCCGTCCGATAAGGCTGCAGAGCAGAACAAGGGAGATCACATGCGCAGCCTGCGTTTGTGAAAATTCGATATCACGAAGATACAGTTTCAGATGCTGATTCACCCCGCCAACCACACCTATGGCACACATACTTCCGATTGCCAGCAGGTAGAAGTTCGGATTTGTAAGTATATTTTTTATAGGTACAGCAGGTTCCTTATCGGCATGACTTCCTTCAAGAGTTGATGCACCTTTAATAAAAAAGACCATAGGAAAGGCTATCAGGATAACCAGAACACCCAGTGCAGCCAGAGAATTATGCCATCCGTAACTCTTTTCCAGACCTGCAGCCAGGAGTGGTACGACTGCTCCTCCTGCACCTATCCCAAGGTAAGCAATCCCCATGGCTTTTCCCCGGTTCCTGTCAAACCACCTGGATATAAGAACCTGACAAGGCAGGGGACCGCCGCAGACATATCCAAGGGCATTAAAAATATAGAACAGGTAGAAAAGTGGTAATGTGTCAGCGAAGCTTAATCCGATAAGGGCAGTTCCCATGAACAGTACGCCAGCCAGCATCAACCTCCTCGGACCATATTTGTCTATCAGCCATCCTGCAATGAACCCGAACAGAGGACCAACCAGTAGCTTACCAAGCGCATTACCCGATGTGATTACTGTACGCGACCATCCATACTCTTTGGCCATAAAATCAAAGAAGAACGGCAACCCGTAGAAAGCAAATCCCACAAGGGCGAAAAGGGATAAAAATGCAGTAATAACAATATAATTCTGAGAACTTTTGGGAGCAAATCCCAAACCTGTTTGAGAATTCTTATCTGACATGTGAAAGACCAAAATTTGTAACTTTTAAAGTTAAATATTTACCTTTATGAACTTCCAAATTTTTTCAATTTCTGGAAAAAAACCTTCATATCGTGACTCTGAATATACCATATCCCCCTGATTATGGTGGTATGATAGATTGTTTTCACAGGATCAGAATGCTCAGCAAAAATGGAGTAAATATCTATCTGCATGTATTTGAATACGGGCGTGAACACAGTAAGGAGCTGGAATCTATATGCAAGGTTGTCAATTATTACCGGAGGGACACTTCTTCAAAACGTCATTTTTCGCTCCTGCCCTACTCTGTTGTTTCAAGAAGTTCTGATGAGCTTCTCCGGAATCTTCTCAAAAATGATTATCCTGTTCTTTTCGACGGGATACAGACAACCATCTTACTGAATAATCCTGCTCTGGCAGGCAGAACTAAGGTAGTCAGGATACACAATATTGAACCTGCCTATTACCGCTCACTTGCACGATATGAAAGGAATTTTTTAAAAAAAATGTATTATCTGATCGAAAGTGTAAAGTTAAGCAGGTATGAAAGTATTTTATCCGGAGCAGATTACCTTGCAACTTTGTCAATAACAGATCACGAATATTATAACAGAAGGTTTAAAAACTCAGTCCTCATTCCGACATCGCATCAGTTTGACAATATTGTATGCAAACCGGGATCCGGGGATTTCATACTTTATCATGCCGACCTTTCGGTGAACGAAAATGAGGCTGTTGCAGAATTCCTGATTTCGGAAGTATTTTCAAGGTTACCGGTAAATTGTATAATTGCCGGCAGGAAACCTTCGTTACGTATTTCGACTCAGATATCACACCACCCTAATATTAAGCTTATATCCGATCCTGCGAATGAAACCATGGAAGAGCTCATCATGAATGCACATATTAATGTGATCCCCTCATTGGCTTCCAATGGATTTAAGCTGAAACTGCTTCTGTCGCTTTACTGTGGCAGGCACTGCATTGTAAACAACGCTACAGTTAACGGTTCAGGATTGTATTGTCTGTGTCATATTGCCGATTACGGTGAAAAAATGGTCAGGAAGATCAATCAGCTGATGGGAAAACCCTTCACGGAAGAAATGATAGAGGAACGAAGGACAATCCTGAGTAAAAATCACGATAATTTACTCAATGCCAATAGGTTAATAAATCTGCTCTT
>CAYPHL010000004.1:24811-28270 GCA_964410385.1 uncultured Rikenellaceae bacterium
TTTCTCTCTGATCATAATGAATTCAGGATTTTCAGTTCCCCTTCTGATCTTAATAAGGAAGAATCCGAAATCGTTCTCATCTGTGCCATATCCTGTTGAACCACCTGAAAGATAGTGAATCCCGTCATAATAAAGGTTCATATTCAAATGTGTATGTCCTTCCAGCAGCAGCTTTAAATTGTGACCTGCGAAAAGGTTAAGGATCATTTCGTTTTTCTCCGACATAACCGGTCGTGCAGTAACCACGAAATGTGGATTTATAAATGGTGTATGAACAGAAATTACTATAGGGACTGTTTTATCTGTTGATGCAAGTTCTTTTTTTATCCATTCGATCTGTTCAGTATCAATATCTCCCGTATAACCTTTTTGTCCGGGTAGTATCCTTATCCCGTCAAGGATAAAGAATTTCCACCCTTCAGTGACAAAAGAATAATATCGTTTTTTATATCTCTTCTCCCACATTTGTTTTCCCCAGTTCAGATTAGTACTGTCGATACCTGTTGCTCCGTCTATTCCCACATGTTCATGATTACCGATTGTGAAATAAACAGGCATATTAAAGTGCCGGAATTCTTTATCCATAAGGTCAAACAGGGCAGATGCTTTCTTATCATCAACTGTTTTAGCAGTATATATCATATCACCTCCCGTGAGGACAAAATCAGGATGGAGCTTATTTACCTGCTTAACGATCATCCGGAAATTTTCCACAACAGCTGAATCCGGCCGTAGATGAATATCAGGAAGATAGACAAATGAGAAATTTTTCTGTCCTGTCAGGAGCGATGCCTGCAGGAGTAAAAAGGAGAATGCAATTATATTTTTCATAATTTAAACTGTTTTCCGGTGAGGAGGGTCATGCTGTAGTATGCATTGTTCTTTTTATCTTCGCTCATCATAAGGTGATTAGGAAAGAATAGGCGCAAAAATAATTTAAATCCTTTCAGTACTGAAATATTTGAACTTAAAAATAAGACTCTAAACATTGTTGGGATCAATAAAAAAAATTAGCTTTGGAGACTTCATAATTAACAATTTCACCTTCTATAACCTATGGCAAACAGCACTTCTACAAATGTTATCAGCAAGAAAGACTACATCTTTTCGATAACAATAATCGGACTTTTCTTCTTTATTTTCGGATTCGTAACGTGGCTTAACGGGATCCTTATCCCTTTTCTCCGGACAGCCTGTGAGCTGAGTGATTTTGAAGCATATTTCATCACATTTGCTTTCTACATCTCATATCTTATTATGGCACTCCCTTCTTCAGCAGTCCTGAAAAAAACAGGTTTCAAATTCGGTATTTCGATCGGCTGCTGGGTGATGGCCATCGGGGCTCTTATCTTTATACCTGCAGCAATGGCCAGGTCTTATGCCCTCTTCCTGACAGGCCTCTTCGTCGAAGGTGCAGGTCTTGCACTTTTGCAGACAGCTGTAAATCCTTACATTACTATTCTGGGTCCCCGGGAAAGTGCTGCAAAAAGGATAAGCATAATGGGAATATGCAATAAGTTTGCAGGAGCAATAGCCCCGATAATCCTTGCAGGCATCATCCTTAAAGATTCCCATATACTTGAAGAGAAACTGGCACAGGCTGCAGATGCAGCTGCACGTGCTGTTCTTCTGGATGAAATGGCTGAAAGAGTAATTGTTCCCTATATTGTAATGGCTGCAATACTTGTCTTACTTGGTTTGTTCATGAAGTTTGTACACCTGCCCGAGGTTGAAGCCGAAGAAATTGATGAAACTACCAGCGCTGAATTAAGCAAAAGAACAAGTATATGGCAGTTCCCGCACCTTGTACTTGGCGTGATTGCCCTTTTCTTTTATGTCGGTGTGGAAGTAATTGCAGGAGATACAATTATCAGATACGGACAGTCCATTAATATACCGATGGAATCTTCCAAGTATTATACTTCACTCACGATGCTTGCAATGGTACTGGGTTATATACTTGGGATCATCCTGATACCAAAATATTTGAAGCAGGGTAATGCATTAAAGATATGTACAGTCCTGGGAGTGATCTTCTCCCTGGGTGCGATCCTTACACCGTCAAATATAGCCTTTACGATGCCTTTCATTGATCTTACAACACTGAAATCAATCCAGCTTGTTTTGCCTGTTACAGTGCTTTTTGTAGCGCTTATGGGACTGGCTAATTCACTTGTCTGGCCTGCAGTGTGGCCTCTGGCTCTGTACGGCCTGGGCAGATTCACCAAAACAGCATCAGCAATGCTTATAATGGCAATTGCCGGAGGTGCGCTTTTGCCATTGGTATATGGTAAACTTGCTGTGGCTTTTTCAACACAACAGGCATACTGGCTCTGTGTCCCGTGTTACCTTGTAATAATGTATTACGCCTTTATCGGATATAAAGCAGGATTGAAAAATGTCGCCTGACCTCAGAGAAATATTTGACCTTTTTACTGCAGACGGGACCTTCCTGAAAGGTGAACCATATGGCAGCGGTCATATCCATGATACTTTCCGGATTGAAACAAAAGAAAGTGAAAAGGATAATTATATTCTTCAGAGGCTGAATGATAAAATATTCAAAAATATCCCCGAGCTTCAGAATAATATCGAAAGGGTTACAATACATTTAAGATACAAGCTGAGCGCCATACCGGGTTCTGATATCAAAAGGGAATGTCTAAGACTTATCCCGGCTAAAAACGGGAACAGCTGGATCACAGACAAAGAAGGGAAATTCTGGAGGATGTATATCTTCATATCGGATCACCGTTCATACAATATTGTTGACACTCCGGTTAAGGCATTTGAAGGAGGAAAGGCTATCGGACGGTTTCAGGCGATGCTGGCAGACCTGCCGGGAAAACCCCTTTTTGAGACGATCCCGTTTTTTCATGACATAGAAAAACGGCTGGAAACATTCAACAGATTGCTTGAAAAAGATCCTGCCGGAAGAGCAGCAAAAATCGTCTCAGAAGCTGACTTCGTCCATAAAAGAGCTGAAGAGATGAAGATAATCCTTAAACTCGGGAGAGAAGGTAAAATTCCTGTCCGTATTACTCATAACGACACAAAATTCAATAACATTCTGCTCGACGAGAACGACAAGGCTTTGTGTGTTATCGACCTTGATACGGTAATGCCCGGGTATGTACATTACGACTTTGGAGATGCTATCAGGACTGCCGCAAATATTGCTGCCGAGGATGAGAAAGAACTCTCGAAGGTCAGGATGGACATAAAACTTTTTGAAGCTTATGCCTCAGGATATCTTTCGGAGACCAGGGATACTCTCAATCCGGTTGAGATTAATTATCTTGCTTTTGCTCCCCGCCTGATAACTTTTACCATTGCACTGAGATTCCTTACTGACTATATCGACGGCGATAATTATTTCAAAATCCATCACGAGCACCATAATCTTCAGCGCGCAAGAGCCCAGTTCAGGCTCGTTGAGAGTATGGAAGAACAGTATGG
>CAYPHL010000004.1:28370-42480 GCA_964410385.1 uncultured Rikenellaceae bacterium
TGGACAAGTGAAGAGATCAGGTTCCTTAAGAAACTAAATAATCCTGATAAGATCCAGTCATTTCTCGATTCAATCGAATATAATCCCGAATACACATCCCGTTCACCCAGATGGGTAATAAAAACCGGAACAGCACACTGTTTCGAGGGAGCCCTTTTTGCAGCTGCAGCACTTCAGTTTATTGGCAACAAACCTCTGATCGTGGATATGCTTGCTGAAGATGACGATGATCATGTTATAGCTGTATATAAGGTTGACGGATTCTGGGGAGCAATTGCAAAATCAAATTTCACAAGCCTGAGGTTCAGGGAACCAGTTTATCGTTCTGTAAGAGAACTTGTTATGTCATATTTCGACTTCTTTTTCAATACTAATGGATTCAAATCCCTCAGGTCATATTCCCTGCCCTTCGATCTGTCATATTATGAATCGAGGAAGTGGGCAACCACCGACGAAGACCTTGAATATATCGGTGATAAGATTGAATCTCTGCATCATTTCCCTGTGGTAACACAAAAGATGATCAGGAACCTTAGTCCGGCAAGCGAATCGATGCTTAAAGCCGGAATGCTTGGATCCAAACCTGAGGGGCTCTTCAAACCGGGAACGAAAAGAAGGGGTGAGTAGTGAGACGTGAGGCATGAGGCGTGAGGCGTGAGGCGTGAGGCATGACTAGGGAGGGAGTGAGTGTTCGAATCTTTATAATTCATATATCGATAATATACAAATACTTATCAAGAATGCAGTTATTCCGGTCGAAGATTTGTTTGGAATTAAACCGGGATTGACTATTTTTGCACCCGAAAAACCGGATTTTATTTTCAGTGAAGGATAATAATTTCATCTGACAGCGGTTAATAAAAAAAAATTACGGAATGGATCTTTCGGGTAAGAGTTATAAAGCCTTCCTCGAACGCCGGGAGGCGTTGAAAAAACAGTACAGTCCCAAACAGGCGGAAAAGCAGCACAAAAAAGGTAAGCTCACGGCAAACGAACGTATCAACCTGCTTTTCGATCCGGGAACTTTTGAAGAAGTCTACACATTTGTCACACCTGCCGATCAGCCGGTCGAATTCGGTAAAGTTGAAAGAACATTCGGTGACGGAGTAATTGTAGGACATGGGAAGGTAAATGGCCGTCTGGTTTTTGCATATGCCCAGGACTTTACAATTATGGGAGGTTCTCTTGGTGTTGTTCATGCAAAAAAAATTGCCAAGATCCAGGAGATGGCCCTCAAAATGGGATCACCGATCATAGGTATGATGGATTCAGGGGGTGCACGAATACAGGAAGGTGTCGCAAGCCTGAGCAGTTACGCTTCAATATTTCACAATATAATTCAGTCATCAGGAATTATTCCTCAGATTTCAGTCATCATGGGCCCCACAGCTGGTGGTGCAGTCTACTCCCCTGCCCTGACTGATTTCGTTTTCATGGTGAATAACACAAGCTATATGTTCGTTACGGGTCCGAATGTTGTCAGGGAGGTGCTGAATGAAGAGGTTTCACTTGAAGGACTCGGAGGGGCAGATGTACATGCCATTAAAAGCGGTGTTGCCCATATGATATACAATGATGAGGAGAACACCATCCTGGCGCTGAAAAAATTCCTTTCGTACCTGCCATCGAATAATATTGAAAATCCGCCAGTAGTGGCTGACAACGGAGTAACTCCGGATATTTGTGACAAGCTCAGGGACATTGTTCCTGATGATCCTAACAAGCCATACGATGTAAAGGATGTAATAAATCTGGTTGTCGACAAAAACAGTTTCTATGAAACAGCTGAACTGTATGCCCAGAACCTTGTTACAGGATTCGCAAGACTTACCGGAAAGACCGTAGGAATTGTTGCAAACCAGCCGAAGGTACTCGCCGGTGTTCTGGATATTGATTCATCCACGAAAGGAGCACGTTTTATACGTTTTTGTGATGCATTTAATATACCTATAATCACTTTCGAAGACGTTCCCGGCTTTCTTCCGGGTATTGACCAGGAACACAGGGGAATTATCCGTCACGGAGCAAAGTTACTTTTCGCATACAGCGAAGCTACGGTACCCAAAATAACTGTGATCCTCAGGAAAGCTTACGGAGGAGCCTTCATTGTTATGAACAGTAAGAATCTTGGAGGTGATTTCAGCTTTGCATGGCCAACGGCGGAAATAGCCGTCATGGGACCTGACGGAGCAGTGGCTATCCTTTACCGGAGAGAACTGGCCGAATCAAAGAATCCCGCTGAACTGAAAAAAGAACTTGTAAAGAAATACAGGGATAAGATCGCAAATCCCTTTATCGCGGACGAATCAGGTTATATAGACGAAGTGATTGATCCGGCCATGACCAGAAAGAAAATATTATCGGCACTGAATGCCCTGAGCAACAAATGGGTAAAGGTACCGGACAGGAAGCATGGCAATATGCCTTTATAGGGGCGCAACGGCGCAGGGGCGCAGGGGCGCAACGGCACACCAGCATTACGGTGTTAGGGCGTTAAGGTACAAAGGAACAGCGGCGAAGGGGCGCAAGGTTACAACGTTACACTTGATAGTTAAATGGATGCTGAAAAGGAAAAGATGAAAAAGATACTTATAGCGAACAGAGGTGAAATAGCCATCAGGGTCATGAAGACGGCAAGGAAAATGAAGATCCTGACCGTTGCGATCAGAACTGCTGCAGAACCGGATGCAATGTATCTTTCTTTTGCCGACGAAGTCTTTGACAATACTGAAGATCTGTCAGATATCCCCGTTTTCCTCGATATAGAGAAGCTTATTTCAATAGCTTTAGCTACAGGCTCCGATGCTCTTCATCCCGGCTACGGATTCCTTGCAGAGAATGCCTATTTTGCACAGAAATGTATCGATAATAACATAAATTTCATCGGGCCCACTCCTGATGCAATTTATAAAATGGGGAACAAAACAATTGCTAGGAGGCTTGCCATGCAGAATGGGATTCCTCTGGCGATGGGCAGCGATGGAAATATATCCGATGAGGAAGAAGCCGTGGCGATGGCAGAAAAAATAGGCTATCCTGTCATAATTAAAGCTGCTTCAGGCGGAGGCGGAAGAGGAATGCGAATTGTGAGGGATGAGGTTGAAATGGTAAAAATGTTCTCTGTTGCAAGCAGGGAAGCAGAAAAAGCATTTAAAGATCCCTCAGTTTTCATCGAAAAATATATCGAGAATCCCAAGCACATTGAATTTCAGATTCTTGGAGATAAAAAAGGAAATATTATCCATCTCGGGGAAAGAGAATGTTCTATTCAACGCAAGCATCAGAAACTTCTTGAAGAAGCTCCTTCAGTAGCTCTTGATCCTTCGCTCAGAAAAAAAATGGGTTCCATGGCCGTCAGGATAGCAAAAGCTGTAAAATATCACTCGGCAGGTACCGTGGAATTCCTTCTGGATTCGGAGAAAAATTTCTATTTCATGGAAATGAACACCCGGATACAGGTTGAACACCCGGTCACCGAAATAGTTACAGGCATTGATCTGATTGAACAGCAGATTAGGGTTGCCAACGGAGAGGAACTGAAATTTAAACAAAGTGATATTAAAATTAGCGGCTGGGCCATTGAATGCAGGATTAATGCTGAAGATGTGCAATCGGGCTTTGCGCCTGATCCGGGAAGAATTGAAAAACTCAGCATGCCGGATTATCCATATGTAAGGGTTGATACCGGTATCAGAGAAGGATCAGCCATAGTAGCAAGTTACGACTCAATGATCGCCAAGCTGATCATCAGCGGGAAAGACCGCAGGGAAGCTATCACAAGGTGTAAAATGGCTCTGGACAAGGTATGGATTAAAGGAGTTAAAACAACCCTTCCTTTTTTCAGGCTTCTTGTAAGAAATCAGAATTTCCAGGACGGTAATTTTACGACGGCGTTCATAGAAAAAGATCTTGAAAAATACTATTATAACAGTGAATATGAGGAAATGCTGGCTGCATGGCTTGCCACGAAGCTGTTCGTCGAGGAAAACCTCCAGTCAGACAGCATAAATGTTGATTTCAGGGACGGAAAGGGAATGAGTCCCTGGTTGCTTAACAAAAGGATCAACCAGTTTTAATCAGCCAAAAAGCAATGAACGATAAACTACATATCAATAAGCTGTTTGCCTTATCATCCGAGAAGCGGAAATTCAGTTTTGCAATTCCGCTGAAAAACAAGATCAGGATCGGCAAAAGGGATTATACAGTACAATTGAGATCGGATGATAAATTCGGGACATACATTTTATGGAAAAACCGTAAATATCCCGTTGAGGTGGTCAGGTCGAGGCAGAATAAATATGAAATCCTGTTCAATGATATAAGCTATACTTTTACAATAGAGACTCCCTTTTCACTTCAAAGGATGAAAGTTCTCGATTCCGTAAGGGGAAAATCAGTGAGCGAGTCGGTTAAGGCGCCCATGCCGGGAAAGCTTCTCGATGTACTTGTAAGGGAAGGCTCAACTATCCTTCGCGGCGAACCCCTGGTTATTCTTGAAGCCATGAAAATGCAGAACGAAATACAATCTCCGGTTAACGGTAAAATTGTAAAAGTCCATGCAAAACCGAACACCAATGTAATGAAAGATGATGTTCTGGTGGAGATAAAGACAGAATAGCGGAAAGCACAGAGCGCAGAGCGGAGTGCACAGAGGAAGGAACTTGATCCCCTGTGTCTGAACCCTGAGCCCTGAGCTTTTTGCCCTGCTCCCTGAGCTCTGAGCTCTGCGCTATTTCACCGGCACTTCCTCAAGTGATTTGCAGAGGAAATCATAGAATTTCTTTACTGAAGGTATGTTAACCTTTTCGTCGGGAGAGTGAGGGTATTTAATTGTCGGACCGAAAGAAATCATATCAAGGCTGGGATATTTACCACCGATGATAGCACATTCAAGACCGGCATGGATGGCTTTGATCTCAGGTTCCTTACCAAACATTTTCGCATAGATATTCTTCATGCTTGCCAGTGTTGGAGAATTCATATTTGGTTTCCATCCCGGATATCCGCCTGTCATATTTATTTTAGCATCTATAAGGTGGAATACTGCTGCAATTCTCCATGCTGTTGCTTCTTTTGAAGTGTCGACCGAACTGCGGCACAGGTTATGTACTTCGAACTTTCCCTTCATACATTTAACGATGGCCATGTTGTTTGAGGTTTCAACAAGTCCTTTTACAGCCTGGCTCATTCGTTGCACTCCATTCGGACATGCAAATACAGCTCTGATTATCTTATACTGATCCTGTTTTCCCATCACTTTTGCAGGTACGTCGCATTTTTTGAATGAAAACACGAGATCGGGTTCTGTATCTGAGAATTCTGATCTGTACATTTTTTCATAGCCCTTAACAAATTTCTCAAATGCTTTTGCTTTGGCAGCTGAAACCACCAATACTGCATATGATTCGCGGGGTATTGCATTACGGAGATTACCTCCGGCGGCTTCTGCCAGTCTGATGGCAAAGTCGGATTCTGCCTGCATCAGGAACCGGAACATCAGCTTATTTGAGTTTGCCCTTCCCAGAGCAATATCAACACCCGAATGTCCTCCTTTCAGGCCTTTTACTGTTATCCTGTATGCATTCATTCTTGCGGGAGTTTTCTCCTCCACATATTTCTTCATTGCTGTAATATCCATTCCTCCGGCACATCCGACACACAGTTCATGTTCATCTTCCGAATCGAGGTTCATGAGGATGTCTCCCTTCAGCACTCCTTTCTTCAAACCAAAGACCCCTGTCATACCCGTCTCTTCATCTATTGTGAACAATCCTTCGACAGGTCCGTGACGAAGGTTTTTGGAAGAAAGTACCGACAGGGTGGCTGCAACCCCGATCCCGTTATCAGAGCCCAGAGTAGTCCCGTCAGCTTTTACCCAGTCCCCATCAATTACTGTAGTTATCGGATCTTTTTCAAAATCATGGACCTTATCATTATTCTTCTGAGGTACCATATCGAGATGTGTCTGAAGTATAACACCTTTTCTGTTTTCCATCCCCTTTGTAGCAGGTTTCCTGATTATTACGTTGCCTAATTTATCGACAATCGTTTCAAGATTATGATCCTTACCGAATTTTTTAACATATTCGACTATTCCTGATTCCTTTTTTGAAGGACGCGGGATACGGGTTATATCATGGAAATAATTCCATAATTGTTCCGGTTGAAGTTTTCGTATATCACTCATATTTATCTGTTTTTAATTTATTTCATTTTATAAAAATACAAAAACCGGGGAATAAAATAAACATGTAACAAAAACTTAAACGAATTTGATTGCCATATAAATGTCAATTATATTAAATTCATACCGTCAAAAGAATTGGATTTTGAAAACGGCGAAAAAATGAACATTTATCTTGTATTTATTATTATCCTGTTCATTCTGGCCATATCCGATCTTGTTGTCGGGGTTTCAAATGATGCCGTTAACTTTCTTAACTCATCCATCGGTTCGAAAGCTGCTCCGGTAAAGGTTATCCTGGCTATTGCAGCTCTCGGGGTATTTACAGGCACTACATTTTCAGGCGGAATGATGGAGATTGCCAGATCAGGGATCTTTAAACCCGGAGAGTTTTATTTTTCGGAGATAATGATCATCTTCCTCGCAGTAATGATAACCGATGTCCTGTTACTGGATTCGTTCAATACTTTCGGATTGCCGACATCAACCACTGTATCACTTGTATTTGAATTACTTGGAGCCGCTGTGGCACTATCAGTGATAAAAGTAATTCAGGCGGGTGATACTGCTGCCGGCATTGAAAACTATATCAATTCCGGGAAAGCTCTGGCAATAATTTCGGGTATACTCATTTCTGTTGCGATAGCCTTCACGGTGGGAATGATAGTTCAGTTTATAACACGCCTGATCTTTTCGTTCAATTATGAGCGATATATGAAATTTGCCGGGGGGATCTATGGCGGCGGAGCTCTGACGGTAATTATTTACTTCCTGCTTGTCAAGGGAGCAAAAGGAGCATCATTCATGACCCCTGATACCGTATCCTGGATTGAAGAAAATACATGGAAAATACTTATTACTGCTTTTGCCGGATCTGCGGTAGTCCTGCAGTTGCTGATATCATTTTTCAGGATCAATGTACTTAAAATTGTTGTTCTTGCAGGAACATTTGCACTTGCATTTGCATTTGCCGGGAATGATCTTGTGAACTTTATCGGTGTACCGCTGGCAGGCTATGACTCTTATATGACCTATATCAGCGATCCTTCACTTAATCCCGACACATTTGCCATGGATTCTCTTCAGGGACCTGTCAGGACTCCTACACTTTTTCTCATGGTCGCAGGATTGATAATGGTAATTACACTGTTCACATCGAGAAAAGCGAAAAAAGTCACGCAGACTGAAGTTAGTCTTGCCAGACAGGATGCCGGAGATGAAAGGTGGTCATCAACACCTTTTTCACGGTCGCTGGTACATGGTGTGGTAGGATTTTCAAAATTATTCAACAGGATGATCCCGCAGCGTGTCCATGATTTTGTAGCGAAGAGATTCTCTACCGCAAAAGTTAAATCAAAGGCGAAGATTACAGGAGCGGGTTCATCTTTCGATCTGCTGAGAGCCTCTGTAAATACAATTGTTGCCAGTATCCTTATTGCATCCGGTACTTCGCTCAAGCTCCCCTTGTCAACAACATATGTGACTTTCATGGTTGCGATGGGTACCTCACTTGCCGACCGGGCATGGGGCCGGGAAAGCGCCGTATACAGGGTTTCAGGTGTCCTTACTGTGATCGGAGGCTGGTTCTTTACCGCCATCATTGCATTTACTGCGGCATTCATTATCGCCAACCTCCTTAACTGGGGGGGAGTTGCAGGTATGATAACAGCACTTGCTGTTGCATTATTCATAGTTATAAAAACTAATTTTTTCAGCAGGAGACAGATTGAAAAACAAAGCATAAAGGATGAATTTGATCTTAAGGCAACGCTTACAGGAGAAAATATCCTCGATAAATGCAACTCAACTATAATCAGCGTAACGGAATCAGTATCAAAGCTTTATTCATCGGGCATCAATGCGTTGATCAGGGAAAACAGGAAGAAGATGAAGACTGTAGTAAAAGAGGTCAATGAGCTCAGTCAGTTTACAAAGAAATTAAAATATGATCTATACCCGACCTTAAAAAAGATTGAAGCAGAACATATTGAAGCAGGCCAGTTTTATGTACAGATCCTCGACTATCTTAGAGAAGTAACACATTGTCTTGAGTTTATTGCCCAGCCGATATATGAACATCTTGATAATAATCATCCCTCAATCATCCCCGAACAGATAAAAGACATGGAGAACCTCAGTGAGCTTATAAAGTCATATTTCGGGGAGATTGTAAAAATTATGAGAAATAAGTCATTTAAAGACCTTAATAAGCTTATTTCCAAACAGCACGATATCCTTGATCAGATCGCAAGGATGAAAAAGAAACAGATAAGACTTGTCAAATCAGAGGCTGTAGGCACCCGAAATACCATGTTGTATCTGAATCTTTTGAGTGAAACAAAAAACCTGGTTCTTGATACATTGAATGTCACGAAATCACACCGCGATTTTTCATTAAGCGAAGAGATGCATTCCGGGTCATCATTATGATTCCAGAGCAGATTATCAGTTAAATTATTTAAACTGTTAAAAAAAAAAGTAATTTTAAGCCGTTTTTAAACTGCTTCCAGGGCAGCTTTTAACAGATTAAATCGCAACATATACCCTTTTAAGAAAATGAATATTGACAAGATTCTTAAATTCTTTGTTCCGAAGGATCATTCTTTTCATCCTCTTTTTGAAGAAGATGCAAAAAACCTTGTGAAAGCAACCGAACTTTTTAAGGAAATGCTTTCATCCTCTGATCCCGAATACCGTGAAAAAATACATAAGGAAATAAAGGATGTTGAGCATATCGGAGACGAGATCACAGATAAGATGTACGAACAGCTTAACAAATCATTTATCACACCGTTCGACAGGGAAGATATTCACGAACTGGCCGCGCATATTGATGATGTAGTTGATTCAATTAACGGGGTCAGCAGGAGGATATGCCTCTATAAGCCTAAGCATATGTTACCTGAGTATAAAAAGATGGCTGATATGATCCATGAGGCGGCCCTCGAGATCCAGACAAGCGTTCACTGCCTAAGTGATGCAGCTGCCAACAAGGAAGAAATTACCAGGGCATGCGCAAAAGTTACTGCTATCGAGCACAAGGTTGATGAATATTATTACCATGCTGTATCTGAACTTTTCAATAGTGAAAAAGATGCTGCAGAATTACTTAAGAATAATAAGATCCTTGAAATTCTTGAAAGATGCGTTGATGAAGAGGAAGATGTTACCGATACAATAAAATCAATGCTTATAAAAATGGCCTGATGACATTTCTGGCTATTATAATATCGTTGGTTATTCTTTTTGACTTTATCAACGGATTTCACGATTCGGCTAATTCCATAGCCTGCATAGTTTCAACAAAGGTATTATCGCCATTTGCAGCTGTAACGATGGCGGCATTCTTTAATTTTATAGCTTTCCTCGTATTTGAAACAAGGGTAGCGGAGACCATAGGTAAAAATGTAGTTGAGCCAGACGTCATAAACCTCAATGTGATCGGAGCTGCACTTGTTGCTGCAATAACATGGAACCTGATTACCTGGTGGCTGGGACTTCCTTCAAGTTCGTCTCATACTCTTGTCGGAGGGCTTATAGGAGCAGCGGTAGCCAGTTCAGGCTGGGGCTCAGTTATTGCCGGAGGTGTCTTCAAAATTGTTGCTTTTATTTTTGTTGCACCTCTTCTGGGATTCATGTTTGGCCATTTTCTTTCATCTATGATAATGTGGATATTCAGAAGGCAACAACCCTTTACAGTCGATAAACTGTTCCGCAGGCTCCAGCTCCTTTCTGCCTCTGCTTTCAGTCTGGGGCACGGAGGAAATGACGCCCAGAAATCGATGGGAATAATATGGGTCGCACTTATTCTCTCAGGCCTTGCCACAAAAGAATCCAAAATACCTTTGTGGGTAGTTCTCTCTTGTCAGGCAGCAATAGCACTGGGTACATTATTCGGGGGTTGGAGAATTGTGAAAACAATGGGACAAAGAATTACAAAGATCAAACCATTTGAAGGATTCTGTGCTGAACTTTCAGGATCCTTTACAATTTTCTTTGCCACCCATTTTGGCATACCTGTAAGTACAACCCATACAATAACCGGAGCCATAATGGGCGTAGGTGCACGTAAAGGAGCATCCTCGGTAAAATGGGGCGTTACAGGAAAGATCTTTATTGCCTGGATAGTAACAATACCTGTTTCAGCAGTTATAGGAGCAATAATGTATGCATTTTTCAGACTGGTGAACTGAACAACCACTTCAGATCAGGGTTTCTGACCTGAAGGCAGCTCCAGACCGTATCCCTGTTTCTTATCGGCTTGTTTCAGTTTATAGGCCAGAAAAATTGAAACCAGACCGCAGATCACAAGAATAAAGATAGGGACAGTATAGTTATAATTCATTTGTCCGGCACGTATCGCCTCAAGGTTTTCCTTATTTGCAAGATCAAGAACAGCTCCTATTCCCCAGAAGAATAATCCCAGACCCCAGTTTTGAACTGTAAACATCGAAGCATAAGCAGTACCAAGTCTGTTTTCAGGGACAATCTTGGCAACGGAAGGCCACATTGCAGCAGGGACAAGAGAAAATGCAATACCAAGACTGATAAGACCGAGGTAGGCAAGTATCCTTACATTAAAGAGTGAAAGAGCAATATGCGCAAAAATAAGAAGGAGCGAACCGAGTATCATAAGTGATGCACCTCTTCCCTTCTTATCTACATAATTTCCGAATATCGGAGTGAAGAGGATGGTCCCCAGCGGAATAAGAGAAGCTGTTTTCGGTCCGTTCGAGAACCATAAGCGGAATGTGTCTTTAAGAAGGAATACGAATAGCAGGAAAACCAGGAAAATAACAGCCATTGAAAGATTCTTCCCTTGCCGTGTCTTAATATATGACGGAACAAGCGAAAATGCCAGTCCGAAAATAAAAAGGGCAATGAAAACACTGGAATTCCCGATAGCCTTACTGCCGAAAAGAACGATATTACTGTTTGGGTCATCGGGAAGTATATAAGAAAACCCGAATTTATTTACAAGCATATCTGGAGCATACTGAATAAACGGGAACACAGCTGCATAAAAAGATACACACAAAAGCGCTATATAGATAAATGAAGGATTTGTAGCCAGCTTAACAAGGTCTGCAAACTTGAATTCTTCTTCCTGATCTTTATCAGTAACCAGTCCTGCTCTCTGTTTGTCAAGTTTTTTATCAAAGAATGTATATATAATAAAAAGTATCAGAGCCAGGGCAATGAGCGTTGCAGCAAAGGTCACTGCAGGAGATACATGGCCGTTTGCAATATCGGGTGAAACTGCAATACCAAGCGCCGATCCCAGTCGTCCGAAACCAATATTAATAGCCATAGCAAGTGCCATTTCATAGCCTTTGAACCATTTGACTATCGTTCGTGTAGCAACCACGCACGTTATCTCCAGTCCCGAACCGAACATTATCCTGCCGATGATCATTACAGTAAGCATGGTGCTCTTTTCGGTGCCGAAAACACCCGCGGCAGCCAGGGCAGACAGTGCCCCTCCTACAGCCGCAAGAGCTCCGAATACTATCCCTGCCAGACGTATGCCCCACTTATCGAGTATTATCCCACCCACGATTATCATACCGAACATATTTGCAATGGTTGTGAGCCCGATCAACCGCCCGAATTCCTCACTTGTAAATCCCAGCTCGGATTCCATCAATCCCTTTAATCCTGAAAAGAAATCCTGGAACCAGTAGGTTGCAAACATGAGTGCACTTAATAAAACAAGAACAAGCCACCTCAGGGCAGCCTTATCACGTAAAGTCCTGGTAATAGTTTCCATATAGGCAGTTTTGTTAAACGGAGTAAATGTAAAAAATAAATCGGATGTTACTGCCCGGGAAAATCACTTATGGTGAACTTTATTATTACATATTTGTTAAATCACTAAAATATATGGAAATTATAATTTCTGAGATATTTAAAGTTACTTTGTATTTTTATTTTCATCAATAATAAGGATTTATGAAAAAGATATTTCTTACAGTACTTATTACATCAGTTTTCTGCAATGCCTTTTCACAAATTCCTGCATCCCAGGGGAAATCAGAAATAAAATGGCACACGATACAGGAGGCTGAAAAATTATTCAATAAATCTCCCCGTCCTATCTTCATCGATACATATACAGACTGGTGCGGATGGTGCAAGAAGATGGATAGCGAAACATTTACTGATCCTGTAATTGCTGAAATTCTCAACAGTAAATTTTACCCCGTCAAATTCAATGCCGAGGGAAAAGAGAGTGTTACATTCATGGGACAAACTTTTATTAATGACGGTACAGCGGGAAGAGCTCACCAGCTTGCCATAGCTTTGCTTCAGGGTCAACTCTCCTACCCTACGGTTGTCTTCATGACTAAGGAAGACGAAAAGTTTGCTGTATCTCCGGTCCCCGGCTTCAGAGCTGCAAAGGAAATGGAAGTCCTGCTGAGCTTCTTTGCCGATAATGCCTATAAAACCCGGAAATGGGATGAGTTCCAGAAGAGCTTTGTAGGTAAGGTGCAGTAAAGCGCAGGGCTCAGGTCATAGCCGTCAGCTTAAGGTGTTAGGGATTTAAAGTTTCCCCTCCCTTTTTAAGGAGAGGGAAACTTTTCACCAGAATACTCCGTTAGGTCGAAAGCTACGGGGTGCAGGGCGAAGGGCTTTTATTTACCGATAATATAGTTTGCAGGCAGTTGCGTTACTTCACCGAACTGGTAGATCATTTTCCTCGAGCTATATAGCTGCTCCCCCCCCATTTCGACCACAACATTCACAATATCAGGGATTCTGTAGAATATTTTATCAGTGAGAGCAACCGGAGTTGCCGTACGGTTTCTTGTAACAACAGACAGATCTTTGGTTTTCTTTTCAGGTATAAGCCTGATTATTACAGGTATGCCATTTTCTGTTGTATCATTCACCGGACCTGTCACTTCAGAAAACCTGAAAACCGTATAAGGAGCTTCTGCCATCGCTTTATCAGGTGAAATGCTGTAAGTGAATGTCCTAAGATCCCTGAAGGTCTTCCCGGCAAATAATTCAGTAAGCTCTTTTTCCATTTTGTTAATCTCATTTATTGCTGCCGCACTCTGTGGAAATACGTTGGCTTCGCCAGTTAAGATCAGGAACTTCCCGTCACGGAGTTCCATGAGTCTCTTTGCTGCCCTCTCAGCCAGCTGGGCCTCCGACAATTTCTTTTTCTGTTCAACAATATATGGTATCCTGATGAACTGTTCTTCAACGCTTACACGTCTGAAAACTGTATCAGTCTGAACCCTGTAATATTCATCAGAACCCAGATCATATGACCTGAATCCGGTAATATCCGTTTCCTGACCGGTTCCGGCAATACCGGGACTAACATGGGATTCCGGATTTAGATTGAGGATCAGTCCCTCCTTCCTGAGTGCAAATACATTTGAATTCATAAATGTATTGGTTTCGATCACATATAGTTCTGAGGGATCGGCTTCTTCGTGAGAAGTAACAGTAACACTTTTTACTGACCAGTCTTCACCTTCGCTAAGAATAACATTATCAAGCCCCAGCAATTCTTCAGCATACCGTGCATAGGGTCCGGGTATTTCAATAGTCCGTTCAAACTCAGCCCTGATTGTCAGCATTGTCCGGGGAAGCGCATATACAAGACTTCCGTCCCTTAAAGAAATTGTATCACCAAGGCGTTTTACAGTTGTCGATGGTTTAACATTTTGCCGGACAAGAAAACAGGAAGATGTCATAATCATTAACGACATAACTATCAGAGTCAATTTTATTCTGTTCATAATATATATTTTTACTTACTAATTGATAATCAATCATATGCCGCAAATCCAGTCAGTCTCCGGTCTCAACAACTGCTGTCTGACTTTCTTATCCGCTCTTCACCCTTCTCTCTGGGCCCTGTTCCCTGGTTTCCGGTTTCCGGTTTCCGGTTTCCGCTTGCCGGTCGCC
>CAYPHL010000004.1:42580-48708 GCA_964410385.1 uncultured Rikenellaceae bacterium
CCGCTTGCCGGTCGCCCTTTGCTCCTTGCTCTTTGCCCTCTGCCTTTCGCCCTGCAACCAGCAACCTGCAACCTGCAACCTGCACCTCATCCTGACGTCAGTCCTGTCCCCTTATTCTCCTGAAAGCTTCCGGAATGGAATTAATAATATCGGAAGCAATAACAGATTCATAACATGATTTTTCCGCGGCAATATCTCCCGCGAGTCCATGAAGGTAAACACCTGTAATGGCGGCGTCAACAGGATCATATCCCTGGGCAAGTAGCGACAGTAACATTCCTGTGAGGACATCCCCGCTTCCGGCTGTAGCCATTCCGGGGTTACCGGTGCTGTTGAACCAGACCTCTCCGGAAGGAGAAGAAATTGAAGTATAAGCACCTTTGAGAACAACAATACTTTTAAACTTCCTCGAAAACTGGATCTGTTTTTCCAGACGGGCAAAACCCGAGGTTGCTTTTCCGGTAAGACGATCAAATTCGCCCGGGTGAGGGGTTAGTATAGTATTTTCAGGGAGCTCCGGCAACCAGTCGCTGTGTACCGAAAGTATATTGAGTAAATCAGCATCCAACACAATTGGTTTTTTGCAGTTCACAAGGAGATTATGAACCATGTTATGGGATTCCGGCATTGTACCGAGCCCCGGGCCTGCTCCAACCGCATCAAATTTTTCTGTGGGCACTGTATCTCCGATATACCAGGCTGCATTGTCATGTATGACCATTGCCTCGGGAACAGCTGTCTGCAAAACGAGATTGCCGCATGAAGGCACATAACAGGTTAACAGTCCGGCGCCTGTCCGCAGAGCGGCACCGGCACCCAGAACGACTGCACCCATTTTACCGTACGATCCACCAATCAAAAGGCCATGTCCGTAATCCCCCTTATGACCAAACTTTTTCCTAATTTTCAGGAGAGACAATATTTTTTCATTCTCCAACATCACGAATGGAGTTCCTGTATTGATAATCGCTCTTTGGTCCAACCCTATTGGTAATATGATCCAGGAACCAGTAAAAAGCTCATTCTCCCTGAACATGAATGCCAGTTTAGGAAACTGGAAGCTGAGGGTGAAATCAGCCCTGATTATGTTCTCAGGATCATTTCCGTCATTATCCTCACCAGATAATCCCGAGGGTATATCAACAGCTATTACGGTGCAGCCCGATCTGTTTATTTGCCGGACGATCTCTGCAGGCAGTCCTGATAACGGCCTTTTAAGGCCTGTCCCGAATATGGCATCAATGATCACATCATCATATCCGGTACGGGGAAATTGATTCCCTGATTCAATTACATTAAAGGGAACATCAGTTTCGTTTTTAAGTCTTTCCCTGTTGATTTTCCAGTCAGCCGATACCGATTCAGTAAAGTTAAGATGATAAACTTCCGCTTCAAACCTGTTCTTTGCAAGCATTCTTGCCAGAGCAAGACCGTCACCGCCGTTATTGCCCGGCCCTGAGAAGATCAGTATCCGCCGCGACCTGGGAAACCTTTCACTATACCATTCAAAAAGTTTCGATGCTGCACGCTCCATAAGATCGGCAGAAGTAACTGGTTCGTTCCTGATTGTAAAATCATCTATCTGCCGGATTTGTTCAGAGCTGAATATCTTCATGGCATGATTACATAATTGTACAAATTTAATCTCTTCGACCATTAATAAAAAAAGATTGATATATTTGTTTCCTTCCGGACATCGGATACTGGATAAGGATTTCCGGGTAATTTTACTGGCAACCAGCCTGATGTGACGAAATTATTAAAATACTAATACAGAATTTTATGCTTAAAAATCATCCAAAAGGATTACTCGTAGCCTTCTTCTCAAATATGGGAGAAAGATTCGGGTTTTATACAATGATGGCCATTCTGGTACTTTTTCTCCAGGCAAAGTATGGTCTTTCGGCAAAAGCAGCCGGAGATATTTACAGCTGGTTTTATTTTGCAATTTATGCACTTGCCCTTATAGGAGGAATTCTTGCCGATTCTACAAAGAAATATAAGCTGGTAATACTTGTCGGTATAGTGATCATGTTTGCCGGCTATTTCATAATGGCAATACCGGGTATGTCCCTTACCTTCACTATAATCGGACTCGGCACGATTGCTCTTGGAAACGGTTTGTTCAAAGGTAATCTGCAGGCTGTTGTAGGTCAGATGTATGATGATCCGAAATATTCAAAGCTCAGGGATACTGCCTTCATGATATTTTACATGGGGATAAATGTAGGCGCCTTCTTTGCCCCGTTTGCTGCAGACGGCATGCGTACCTGGTGGCTTAAGACCAACGGGTTTCTTCATGACGCCAGTGTGCCTTCACTGTGTCACCAGTTGAATAACGGAACACTGGCAGATACAACCGTTCTTCAGCAGCTGGCCGACAAAGTAAGTCTGAGCGGACCGGTAACTGATCTCTCAGCATTTGCCAATGACTACCTTAATGTTTTCTCAAAAGGTTATAATTATGCTTTCGGAGTAGCAGCAGGGGCAATGATAATCTCACTGCTTGTTTATGTAATATTCAACAGGCTTCTTCCGAATAAGGATAAGCAGGCAGTTGCCGCTAGAACTGAGGAAAAATCTGTAAAAACATCTGAAAAAGTCGATTTCAAGCCGGTTCCGATAATTGCCGCCATTGTTGCTCTGGGAATTACAGCATTTTTACTTCAGCTTCTTGAGCAGATTGATGTAGCAACAGGACTGGCTTTCGGGTTATTTGCCGGGTTTGTGACATGGATAATACTCACCTCACGAAAGGATGAGAGAGCAAGGGTGACCGCTCTTGTACTTGTTTTCTTTGTTGCAATATTCTTCTGGATGTCATTCCATCAGAACGGACTTACACTTACTCTTTTTGCGAGAGATTATACAGCCAAACAGGTTGGTCCCTTTACCGGCCTGTTCTTTACATTACCTTCCATGCTTGCCTTTATCGGCTCAATCGCCGGTATTGTAATGCTGTTCTATAAAAACCAGTCAAGGAATTTCAGGATCACAGGTGCAGTTTTGTTGTTTGTTGCACTACTTTTCGCTTCATTCTTCCTTACAGGATTTGATCCCACAGGATTACTTAATAAATTCCTGACTCCATTCAGTGCACAGAATTCTATTTCGCCTGAAATATTCCAATCGTTCAATCCGCTTTTCATTGTGGCATTAACTTTCCCTGTACTTGCCCTATTCTCATGGATGAACAAAAAGGGTATTGAACCATCAACTCCAAAGAAAATCGGCATCGGGCTGATAATTGCATCAGTCGGGTTCCTGATCGTTCTTACAGCATCCATCGGCGCTCCATCACCGGCATCGCTGCATGGGACACCGGTAGCAGACTCTGACAGGGTTTCTCCCTACTGGCTGATAAGCAGTTATCTTATACTGACAGTTGCCGAACTTTTCCTGAGTCCGATGGGCCTCTCATTTGTCTCTAAAGTAGCACCGTCAAGGTTCCAGGGATTGATGCAGGGAGGCTGGCTGCTGGCTACTGCAGCAGGTAATAAACTACTTTTCGTCGGAACCCTGCTTTGGGATAAAATACAACTAAGCACCCTTTGGCTCATATTCATAGTCTGCCTTATATTGTCAGCAACTTTTATCTTTTCAATACTCAGGAGACTGGAAAAAGCTGCATCGAGTTAAAATAATCCTCCCTTAATCCCTCTCTTAAGGGTAAGGGAGGGACTCTCAATTGAATATTTGCATCAGGATGATGCATTCTTTACAGAACAGAACAGGATGAAAATACTCAAATTTGGTGGTTCTTCACTCGGAACTCCTGAGCGGATAAGGGGAGTCAGGGAAATTATCAGTGTTCAGACTCTTCCATGTATTGTAGTTGTATCAGCATTTGAAGGAGTGACCGATAGTCTTCTTAGGATTGCAGATCTTGCCTCCGGGGGAAATGCAGGGTATAAAGCTGATCTTGAAAAGCTGATCGGTGATCACAGGGATTTTGCAAAAAACCTCCTGAATGATCCTGATGATCTTAGTGATGCATCAGATTATATTGAAAATATTTCAAAAGAACTAGGTGAGATACTAAGAGGTCTTTTTCTTCTCAGGGAATCAACAAAACATGCTCTGGATCAAATACTTGCTGTCGGGGAGAGAATTTCTTCACGGATAATAAGCCTTTTTATTGAAGGATCAGTCTTAAAAGACGCGAGGGAGATTATCAAAACCGAAGGAAAACCTGGTAATTCAGTCGTTGATTTTAAGATTACTAATCAGCTTATAAGGGAAGCTCTGGAGAATACAGACAAACTCATTGTAATTCCGGGATTTATAGCCAGCAACCAGAATGGTGACACAACGACACTCGGCAGGGGCGGATCAGATTATACAGCTGCCATTATTGCAGCGGCAATCAGGGCAGAAGTACTTGAAATATGGAAAGATGTTGACGGATTCATGACTGCCGATCCAAGGAAAGTGGAGAAAGCCTATACAATAGAGAGTTTATCCTACTCCGAAGCGATGGAGCTTTCCCATTTCGGGGCAAAAGTTATTTATACACCCACCCTACGCCCCGTCTTCAGAGAAAATATCCCTGTACTTGTAAAAAATACATTCAATCCCGACGGAAAGGGAACCCTTATAAATAATAAACCCTCAGTTCAGGGCCCGGGTCCCATTAAAGGCATTTCATCAATCGATCACATCGACCTCATATCTCTCCAGGGCCCGGTAATGGTCGGAGTAAAAGGAACATCGGCCAGATTATTCGGTGCACTGGCAAAAAGTGAAGTTAACGTGATCTTCATAACCCAGGCTTCCTCAGAGTATTCAATAACTCTGGCAGTAAGCCCGTCCGACAGTGATCCGGCAATTGAAGCCATTTCCACTGAATTTGCAGCAGAAATAAGCAGGAATAATGAGCTGAGAATAATTGTCGAGAAAAAAATGTCGATAATCGCCATTGTGGGAGAAAAGATGAAAAACACTCCCGGGATATCAGCAACCCTCTTCAGATCGCTGGGAAGCAACGGGATAAATGTAGTGGCAACCGCACAGGGCTCATCGGAGCTTAACATTTCTGTAGTCATTAAAAACGACAGTCTTAACAGAGCACTTAATGTTATACACGACGGATTCTTCCTGTCGCGCATCAAGGAACTGAATCTTTTCATTGCCGGAACCGGACTGGTCGGGACAAGCCTTATAAAGCAGCTACAGCAGCAGCTTGACGTTCTGCTCGGTGATTATAAGCTTAATGTGAAGCTGATGGGTATGACCAATTCCCGCAGGATGATAATTTCAAAAAAAGGTATAGATCTTGCAAACTGCCGGGAAATCCTGAGAAACGAAGGAGAAAAAGCCGATATAACCGAATTCATTGAGAGAATGAAAATGATGAATCTCACCAATTCGGTTTTTATTGACTGTACAGCTGATTCAAAAGTTGCAGTGAGATACGGAGAGATTCTCGGAGGATACATTTCAGTTGTCACTGCAAATAAGATAGCCTGTTCATCCGATTATTTATATTATAAGTATCTCAGGACCACCGCAGCGGAAAAAGACGTAAGGTTCATGTACGAAACCACCGTCGGAGCCGGACTTCCTATAATAAGAACTATAAGTGATCTTGTACTGAGCGGTGATAAAATTTATAAGATTGAAGCGGTGCTTTCAGGAACCCTGAATTTCATATTCAATGAGATGAGCAGTTCTTTGCCCTTAAGCAAAGCTATAAGGAAAGCCCGCGAAAAGGGGTATTCGGAACCAGATCCCCGGATCGATCTGAGCGGAACAGATGTAACAAGAAAGATACTTATACTCGCACGTGAAGCCGGTTACATACTTGAACAGAAAGATGTAAACGTCAGAAAATTCCTGCCCGATGAGTGTTTCACGGGTGATCTGAATGATTTTTATACTAAGGTGGAAGCATATGATGCAGAATTTGAAATGAAAAGGCTTGAACTGGAAAAGCTTAACCGTAAATGGAGATTTTGCGCAACCCTGGATCAGGGTACAGCAAAGGTTGAACTTATTACTGTCGGACCGGAACACCCTTCCTATTACCTTGAGGGCAGTAATAATATCGTTCTCCTTACCACCGACAGATACCGTGAACTACCTATGGTCATTAAAGGGTATGGAGCAGGCGCAGATGTTACTGCCGC